>WJKO01000632.1 GCA_014729055.1 Promethearchaeota archaeon
CGGAAGTACCCAACTCAATTTTAAGGTTAGAGACCGGCTATCCCCCGTATTTTTAGAAAATCCAAGCAACCAAACCGCAGAATTTGGGTACTCGTTTGAATATAAATTGAATATTACCGATTTATCTCCTATTATTTATACTATAAACTCTTCATTATTTGATATAAATAATAGTGGCGTTCTTATTAATAATACAAGACTCTCAATCGGTTGTTATGTTCTACAAATTCATGTAGTTGACTATTACAATAATTCTATATCGTTCGTTCTGAAGATAATTGTGGCAGACACAATAGATCCAGTATGGTTAAACGATTTGAGCTTTGCTGAGACAGAGATTAGCGAAAATTTATTAATAGAATTCGACACATTTGATTTATCAGGATGTAGCAATTTTCAAGTTAATGATAGTCAATTTATTTTTAATTCAGAAGGTATGCTTTCCAATCTTTCGCTCCTTTCATTAAGAAACTATTCGTTAAAGCTGACAGTTTTTGATAACCACAATAGGAATTCCAGTACAGTTTTTTATCTCCGAGTTTATGATGAATCAATTCCATTGTTAAAAAATGATTTATCTGATATTTATATCGTCCAATACAGCAATTCATTTTTATTGGATGTAAATGCTTCTGACCTAAGTGGTTCTGTATACTACGCCATCAATGATACGTTTTATTTCTCCATTAATGAAACTGGAGAGATAATTAATAATTTTCCGCTTGGAATTGACGTCTATTATTTAGAAATAAACATCTCAGATTCGAGTGGCAATACCTTGAGAAAGATTATCAAAATTGATGTCCTTGATTCAGAGGGACCATTAATCGTAGCTCCAGATAATTTGCTGGTTGAATTCGGTAATAATGTAAGTCTGGAAATTGAAGCTGAAGATCCCATAGGAATTCAGTATTGGGCTCAAAATTCCACCAATATGTTCAGTATATCGCAATCTGGAGTCTTAGAGAACATAAAATGCTTGGATACTGCCGACTATATGGTGAAGATTATAGTTTTCGACCGTTTAAACCAGTTTTCGGAACATATCGTAAGAATAAGCGTTACAGATTCAATTAGTCCTGTATTTTTAAATAATCCATCAGGGAATATCGAATATGGGGATGAATTTTATTTCCAACTCCAGACTTTTGACTTAAGTCCGATCGATAACTGGTCTTTAGATAACTGCCCCTATTACACCATTGACCAAAACGGTGTCCTTTACAATAGCACGATAATTCCAGTAGGTACTTATTCTCTCGTAATTTCAGTGAATGATACCCACGGTAATACAGCAGAAATTCTAGTTGAATTAAAGATTCGAGATTCAACTCCTCCTGAATTTATTGATCTTGCATCTCCGTTTAATTTTGAATTAGGTAGTTCCGTCTTGATAAATTTAACTGCAATAGATTATTCAGAGATTGGAGGCTTTAGCTTGAATTCATCCACCTATTTCGGAATCGCTCCTGACGGTATCATTTATAACAGAACATTCGTCGGTGTTGGAGATTATCATTTGTCAGCAGAAGTCTGGGACCTGTATGGAAACACAGCATCCATTAAGTTCCTCATTACAATTTTTGATTCGCTTTCACCAGAGATAATCAATATTGTGGGTGATCTCATAGTTGAACTAGGTGATCCTGTATTACTAATTCTGGATGTCTTTGATCTCTCGGAAATAACTGGTTTCCGACTGAATAACAGTAACAATTTCGGAATCGATTCTGACGGTATCATTTATAACAGAACATTCGTCGGTGTTGGAGATTATCATTTGTCAGCAGAAGTCTGGGACTTGTATGGAAACACAGCATCCTCTAAACTGATTATATGGGTAAAGGATACAACCCCACCATGCTTGGTTGACATAATAGGAGATCTAGTTGTAGAATTGGGAGAGCCGGTTGACATACTTCTAAAGATCGATGATTTCTCGGATATGGGCGCTTTCAGCTTAAATTCAACGAACAATTTTCACATTAATGAAAATGGTCGTATTTTGAATACTACTTGTATTGGTGTAGATACTTACTATTTACAAATATCTTTCTGGGATATATATGAAAATATCAATACTCATGTTCTGGTTTTAACCATCCAAGACACAAAGTTCCCAGAGATAATTATAGAGTCAACTAAAATGAATTTTGAATTAGGGTCGCCAATTCAATTTTTTGTGAATGCATATGATCTCTCAACAGTAACAATATTTAGTATAAACGCTACCGATTATCTTACAATCGACCAGAACGGATGTGTGAAAAATATATCATTCATTCCAGTTGGAGTTTACCTCGTTTTGATCAAAGTAACTGATAAATATTCGAACACTAACAATGTTACGATAGTCGTTGAAATCCTTGATCGAATAAAGCCTATACTTTTAACTAAAACAAGATATATTATCAGAGAATTGGGTGATACAATTAGTTTTCAATTTGATGCTTATGATTTGGGAGGAATAGGGGGATGGTGTTTAAATAGCACCGCACACTTTTCGATCAGTGGTGGATTGCTTCAGAATAAGACTTTCGTTCAAGTAGGTGTTTTGACATTAGAAATTCAAATATATGATGAAAGTAATAATTTTGTATCAACGAGATTTTGTATAGAAATAGAGGACACAACTAAACCAACTATTTTAAGCAATGTTTCAAATCAATATATTCAGTTTGGACATAGATTTGAATATAAAATTGATGCATTCGATTATTCGCCTATTAATTTTTCTCTTACGAAAAATCATATGAGATTTAAAATAAGTGAAAACGGCGTAATTACCAACAGAATACCTTTGGGAATTAATACGTATGAGATAGAGGTTTTAATAGCCGATGAGTATCTAAATGCAGTCATTGTTAACCTTACTGTAGTAATTTCTGATGAAACCGCGCCAAAAATTGTGAATCTACCAAAAAGTATAATAGTAGACCCTAATGAAGACTTTCACTATAAAATTCAAATTATCGAAAATCTTGGAATTTTATATTGTACCGTTAATGATACAACAAACTTTATGATCTCGAGTGAGGGAGTATTACAGAACAAGTCAATATTACCAGAGGGTGCTTTAATCATAGAGATCTTAGTCGTGGATTTTTACGATAACAACTGCTCACAAACTGTAGAAATTATAGTTATATCTGAAATGACAAATACTGGTATTCTCGATTATATCATAGGCTACGGATTTTTATTCATTTTGAGTTTATTTTTCAATTTGATGTCCTTTTATCTTGTTAAGAGATTGAAAATACAGAAACCACGAATGGAAACATTTGACTAATAATATTAAATATCGTTATACCATATTTTTTTTCTTTAGATTACTCAATTAAATTTTTATATTTGACATATTAGACTGCTTTCTTCTGTATATATTTAATAATAATTATACCATATGGATAAATACTCTCAAAACCATAAAATCATGTAGTTTTATTGTCTATTTCATTAAAAACAAAAAGATACAGCAGAGCGTGTGTTTTTAAATACTTCCCGTAAAACTGAAAAGAAGGAGGCGCATTCTATGACGAAAAACGATCGCCGTGACAAAAATATACTGCGGGCATGTTTTCCATTTATCAGAGATAATATTGAACTCTGTGCGGAAGTAAATATTCAAACAGGCAAACAAGTCCTTGTAGCGCGAAAGTTCTACCCGAAAACAGGCAACACACAAATTAAAGACAAGTTAACTTGTATTCATACTGCCGTGACTAGCATTACGCCGGAGGAGTTTTCCGCTCTTAAAAAAAGCCCTGACAAACAGAAGAAACTCTATAAGAAAACGCTAAAAATCCGGTCAACCGAGAATTTAAGAGAAATCAATTTGTCCCCCGATGAAAAGTTCAAAGCTTTTCGTTCATGGGTGCAAGGGATCGCAGAATCGGGATATAATGCATTTGCCATCCAAGAAAATATTGATTTAGCACTGGGTCAAGTAGCACCTATTGCAAAATTCCTATTTCGATTTATCGTGAAGGCGATCCCCGATTTTATGCTGGAGTTTTTTCAGAAACTGGAATTGGAATGTAAATTCAACGGCAAATGGCATACACCGAGTCTACTGGGCAATATTATTCCGTTTATTCCGTATATTAAAAAAAATAAAACACACCTCGAAATGTTTATGGAGATGGACTTTCCCCTGCAAGTCTACAATTTAGATGCACGGATCCGGCATCTATATATCAGTAAGCATGCAAATGCAGTAATAGAGCGGCTTGACGAGCTCAGAGTAGAGTTTCTTAAGGGCATGGTCTCCCCTCATGAACTCAGGCAAGAATTGAAGGGTATTGAATTGTTTATTACCACGAATAAACGGGTTATAGATTATTCTATTTCGCTTAATTTTGGTCTGCAAGCATATACGTTCAACAATAGGTTGCTGAAATGTTATGCAAACAAGTTTCCGGATACATTAGAGGCGGAGCTGAATCGGATAAAGTCAGAATATACGATTGGAACTTACGATACCGACACGTGCCTTAATTCCATACTACGACTGTTGCCGGCTCTAATTATAAATGTAAGAGCGCTGAAAATGTTGGTTGAGTTAAGATTTCCGCTATTGGTCTATTTTTTACATGGAAATTTGCTTAAGGCATATATGAAATGTGAACGGAATGCCTCGACAAACAAGATACTGGAGTTAAAACAACGTCTTCATGCACATTTGATTTCAGAACCGCAATTTCTTAAAGAGTTATCTCCTATTTTTTCCCTAATTCATGGCATCTTGATAGAAAAAGAAGAACGTTTCAAATTTATAGATATTAATCACTATCTGAAAGCATTATGTTGTTTAAATTTCCCATTTGTGTTTTATAATGAAAATAAATATTTGCTTGCCGAATATCTGCGGGTAAATTATTTCAAGCTCCCGTACAATCTTAAAAACATTACTTCCACGATTGATGATCAAGCCGACAATACCGATTATACGCTTTTTTACGAAATACATTGTTCGTGTGGGAATAAAGTTTTTGAACTCCATTACGATATTATTGACGGATGTTATTTGGCGTATTGTCATTATTGTGAAGAGTTGTTTACGCTTTTTTCACCTGAGTTCATTTCAGATGACCTTACAGATTACGATGAATTGGATTATGATGCGGAAATAACGACGGAATGTGTTTGCGGTCATAAATGGTTTACAAAAATCACGTTGATTATAGAGTATATACCTGATGCGACATCGATGGACGATTTAATGACGTTTATGATTATGGGCACTTGCGACGCATGTAAAAGCGAGTATGTTTTGTTTGACGGGGATTTTTGAGGGGTATAAGGTATATCCATTTCCATTTAGACGCATTGAGAGATATGCTAACCTAACATTGATTAATTTGATAACTTTGCATTCATGCATTTGCTAAATTTACATTCATGCATTTACGAAATTGGCATTGATGAATTTACGCAACCGATACTATATTAGTTTTCGAGCGATTTTCGTCACTCTACGCCCCAACATGCGCGCGAGGTTAAGTTCGTTCTCTATTGGCATTCTTTCTCCGTTAGGTCCGGCGACCGTCGTTGGTCCATAAGGGGTTCCGCCTGTGATTGTGTCTTTTTCCATAAGTTCCAGATTTGAATAGGGAGTTCCGACTATAATGCACCCGTGATGAAGGAGCGTGATCATTGTTGTAATTATCGTTGTTTCTTGTCCGCCGTGCTGTGTATTTGTGCTTGCAAATATTCCGGCGGGTTTTCCGATAAGGGATCCTTTTACCCAATCACCACCTGTTTGATCCCAAAAGTTTCGCATCTGGGCACACATATTTCCAAAGCGAGTCGGTGTTCCAACAATAATTCCGTCTATATCCTTTAAATCTTCTCGAGGGTTCGCAATGGGGATATCTTTAAGCTGTTCTTTCATTTCCTTTGCTTTTTTATTCATATATTTTTTCGGCATTAATTCTTCAACGATTCGTAACATTGGGGTCGCATTTTCTGCTTTAATGCCTTGGACAACATCTTGGACCAGTCGATATGTATGTCCATAAAGCGAGTAGAATAATACCAATATTTTAAGGTGTTCTTTCGTCATTTTCCCAACCGATTTTTTATTTTATTATGTTTTTATATTTTCAGAATGTTGCATGCAATTTTGGATGTATTCACGCTAAATAAAATGCGATATAAATTTAAAACCACTTCGATTATGTACTAAAACATGATATTCTTATGGCGCACATAGGAGAGATCTTCTAGAATGAGTAAGATTGGATGAACAAAATTGGATGAACAAAATTGGATGAACAAAATTGGATGAATATAATTGGATGGGTTAGATTTATGGTTAAACTTAGTACAATAAATTAAGAATATATTGCAGAATATCCACGTCATTTAGTTCCCCGTCTTTTACAGCTTCAAATTTTTCAGCGATAACATCTGCATTGCCTTGAATCATGTCTTTAAATTTGGCAGATTCCATGAC
>WJKO01000633.1 GCA_014729055.1 Promethearchaeota archaeon
GATTCCAGTCTTTTCTTCGCGGCTTTTTTCGTAGCTTTAGCTCGACGTTGCAATAATTCTGCTTTCTTCAATTTGTTTTTCGCATTTTGAATGACCATTGTTGTTTCCTTTTTAGCTTCTTCAACAATTTTATTAGCTTTTTCCTCTAATTGACTAGCCTTTTCCAATTCTTCTTCCGCAGTCAATAATGCTTTTTCCGGATTTCTTCTGGCTCTTCGTTGAGCTTGTCGCTTTATTGCCTTATGTTGACGTTTTTTGGCGTCAGATTCCATTTGTTTCTGTAAATCTGCCATACCTTGCTCTAAGACGTTAAAGAACCCTAATATTTGTTCTTTCCATTCTGTTACGATATAAGGTTCCTTAATTCTTCCATTTGGACAATATTCTTTTAGCCCCGCTATGATTGTATCTTTTGCAGAGACCATAAATTCGAACCCTAAACTCTCGATCTTGTCGGTTTTATATATATAAGATTTTCCTATAAATCCTAAACTTGAGGGGGATAATACTTTCTGCACAAATTCATTATTGGGTAGTAATTTTCTTATTAAATCCAAAAAAGGTTTAAACATGTTAAAAGCCCACATGGGAATCGATAATTGCGGAGGGACCATATTAAAATACTCAGACATACATTCAAAGATCCGCCGGTAGGTGACTGGTTGCCCAGCTACATTGTATATTTCGCCCGATATTTCCTGACCTTTTTTTGCTAAAAATACCTGTGCTCTACAAACATCTAATGGGGAGGTTACTGATATATAGTCTCTTCCTTGTGATATAAGTTTCGGGACGAAGGACAATCCGAGGAACGTGACAAAAGATGGCAGAACGAGTCGATCCCTAGGTCCTATAAGAACTCCAAGCCGTGTTATTATATAAGATTTGTTCCGATGCTGTTTCGCGTATTTTTTTATCATTATTTCGCTTTTTCTTTTACTGATTGCATAAGGTTCGCCTTGTTCTAAAGAACCTATTGGACTGTCCTCATCAACAATAATGACCGAATCCACCGACATAAAAGTCTTATAAACAGCGATAGAGCTGCAAAAGATAAAACTCTTAGCTTCTGAATCAGAAAATGCCTCGAGCAGATTTCTGGTCCCCAAAACATTTGGTTTATAGATTTCACGATAACTTGCTCCAGGATTACAATTTGCGGCAGCATGAAAAACATGTTTAACATCAGCATCGGACAATATTTCTTCCATAACTTCTTTATTAGAAAGATCACCCTCAACAATTGTAACCCCAACCTTATTAAGAAATAGTGTTCTGTGAGGGGTTGGATTTCTAATTAAGCATATTATATCTTCGGGACTGCTGATTTCCAATTCTTGGTTTTTCGCGATATAATATGCCAGATGGCTTCCAACTTGCCCTGTTGCACCTGTAATCAAGACTTTTGTCATTAATTATCCCCAATATTGGTAATTTGTTTGTTCTATTCACATTAAGAAAGAAAGTTTACGGATTACGGATTATATATTTTAATTATATCAAACGTTTATTTAAATAAATAACACACGCTTTAATAAAAATAGAGGGAGATCTTTTTGACAGAAGATATAGATAATAGAGTTTCCGCAATATTGGAAGATTTAAAACTTGACTCCACCGAAAAACGTAAACGATCGATGAGTAAATATGGAGTAAAAGCTGAAAATGTAATCGGAGTTTCAGTCGTAGCAATTCGCAAAATCGCAAAAAAGTGGAATTACAAAGACAAAATGTCAAATCACAAATTAGCTAAGGTGCTTTGGGAAACAAATATACACGAAGCTCGCTTGCTTGCTACCATAATAGATGAACCCAGCTTGGTTAGCGATGAGCAAATTGAAAAATGGATTTTAGATATTCAATCATGGGATTTATGTGATGGATTAGTGATGAATTTATTATGGAAGACAAAATTCGCGACGCAAAAAATCCACGAATGGAGTAAAAGACCAGAAGAATATTTAAAACGTGCATCATTTGCTCTCATCGCAAAACAAGCAGTTTCTGATAAAAAGGCACCAAATGATTATTTCATCAGACTATTACCAATAATAAGAAGTGCCGTACAGGACTCGAGGAATTATGTTAAAAAAAGCGTAAGTTGGGCATTACGGCAGATAGGTAAGCGAAATCGCGCCCTAAATAAGAAAATTATCAAATATACAAGTGAGTTCAGCGAGAATAACAACAAAACCGCTAAATGGATATCCCACGATGTGCTAAAAGAACTAGAGAGTAGTAAAGTTCAAAAACGCATTTCGAATAAGAAATGAGAGCAGAAATACTATAATTGTTTTCGAATTGAATTTAAGATTCTGATTGCAAAAACAGCAGCGCCAAATCCATTATCTATATTCACAACGGTTAAGCCAGGTGAGCATGATTGCAACATAGTCATAAGTGCAGTTTCGCCTTTGCCCCGATAACCATATCCGCTAGAGATGGGCACGCCGATGACGGGTATATCAACTAATGAAGCTACTACCCCTGGAAGTGTTCCTTCCATTCCCGCTAGCACAATGATAACCGATACATTTTCATCAACCATTTTCTTCAGAGGTTCAAATATTCTATGTAATCCCGCAATACCAACATCATCTGCATTAATCAAAATGCACCCCATGGCTTTACATATCACTCTAATCTCTTCTGCTATTGGAATATCAGAAGTTCCTGCAGTTATAATACCAATTTTCCCAATAAATTTCTCGTTAGCTTGTTTTTTTGTATCTGAGTCCGCAATCTTTTGGGAGCTCCTTGCGATAACAGCGATTCTCCCCGTCTTGTTAATATCCAAAGAAATATCCTTATTTTTCTTGCCATAATCCCTCAATTCTTTAAATTGTTCCTCTTTTATTTTAGATATAATTACTTTTTCGTGGTTTTTGAGAATAGCATTAATTATTTTCTCAAGAGCGCCCTTGGGTTTACTTTCTGCTAAAACAACTTCGGGAAAACCTGTTCGGGCATGTCTGAATATATCAAGACAAGCAAGCTTATTAATCCGTTCTAAATAGTCCAATTGTAAAGTCTTTTTAGCTTGATCCCTCGTAAGTTTCCCTTGCTTAAATTTTGATAGAATTTCATCTATGTTTGTTTCGTCAATTTCCTTTGGCATGATTAAGGATAAGTTAATTACTTCTATTAATTCTTCTTTTCTAATTTATTAAGTAGTTTAATTTTATGGTCAATGTCTTGATATTCATTATCGAAAATTCTATGTTTCGTGTCATTCCATAATTTCCTATAATAATAAAAATATTCAGAAAGATCGATTCTGTTGCCAAATAAAACTTTAAAATTATTGATAATAGACATCTTTATCTTCAAGGGGAGTAATTCAAAGATACGTATTTCATAAATAGGATGCGTCTTTCCTATTAAATTCTTATATAATTCAAAATTTTGTTTTCTATCTCGGTCTTTAGTAATTACTGCAACATCAATATCAGAATTCTTATTGAATCCACCCTCTACATAGGATCCAAATAAGACTACGTTATAATCCGATAAAAACCCAAGATCGTTTTTGATCTTCTTTAATTCAGGTGGATTCATCCAGAAATCCCTCAATTTTCTTTATTAGAATGTATAAGATTTCTTTAACTTCATTTATTGACTCTATTACCAATTTTTCATCAACACCATTATAGCGATGAACTAATACGTTCCTTAAACCGTTAGATTTTTTTAGGTTTTCCGCTTGTTTTTTATTTATTCGTCCGAGCTTCACCATTGTTTCAATATTTTCATAATTATCTCCTATTTCATTACCCGTATCTTTTAGAAACATAGCAATTAAGTCCATAGCAGACTCAATTGAGGTTTGAATAGAATAAAAAATTGCTTTCTTTTCCATTTCAGATTGAGGATCATCGTTTAGACTTTGAACATTTTGGATAATATAATCAATTTTATCCCAGTATCTCTTTAATCTAAGTTGATCCATAAGATAAAAATAACGATTTAATATTTAAACTTCTTGAATGAATAAATTTCGAATAATTCGAATAATTTTCAAGTTGTTAAGACATAGATTTAAGATAAAAAAAAATAACGATTTAATATTCATAATTAGAAGGTTATTACACTGCACAATACTAGAGTAGATCTTTTATGGTGGTTGAGACCTAAGAACAAACACCAACCACCAGAAATGTGGCATAAACATGTAAAAATCGTTGATTGGATTGCACCGAAGTTGGAATTCATCCTTTTAAAGTTTATGCTAATTCTTGCCAAATATTTACCACAAATCGTAATTGATAAAGTCATGCCTCTGATATTAGGCAAGCCAACGAAGTTTCCCGTCCATCAAGTGTTTCCGTATGAAAATACCTTAAAATTTCTTGATGCTCTTGAAAAAATAGATATTCCTATTTGGATAGGAACATGTATATGTCGCCGTGCGCGTAATATGTATTGTGAAAAAGGAGAGGGGTACAATGTCACCGATATGGTCATTGGGGACTACGGAGTGCAATATTCCAAATATCATCCTGATGCATTTCAGAGAATTACATATCCGCAGGCAAAAAAATATATTAAAAAGTTTTATGAAGCAGGACTCGTTCAAACCATTTTTAATGAATGTCCTGGCAGAGATACGCAAGCAATCATTTGTAATTGTGATAGGGATGTTTGTGTTCCGATGTATTGTTATCGGAAGACAGGATTTCAATCGTTCTACAAGTCGCCATATAAAATAATTCAGATTGCAGAAAATTGTCAAGGCTGTAAAGAATGTATTTCGGTTTGTCCAGTTGGAGCAAGATCTTGGAACGATACAATCTCTACGATTAAGATTGATCACGACAAATGTATCGGATGTGGCTTGTGCAGAAATACTTGTAAAAACGATGCTATTCAATTAAAAAGGGATAAAAACCAGAATTTCGTTGTCATTGAAGAGTATCAAGATTAACTTGACTCGTATTTTTCTTAATTTTCGAGATCAGAGAAACGGCTATCTTATATGTTATAAGAAAGCCAACCAGACCTAGAAGCACCCCTATTGTGTCTAAAAGAATATCAAAGACATCAAAATACCTATATGGAACAAAATATTGATGTATCTCATCTGAGATAGCGTATAAAACACCTATAAGAATAATAAATTGTGATTTAATTTTCTTATTAAAACCGAAAGTTAAAAAGAAGCTTAAAGCGGCGTATTCCGCAATATGAAGCAAAGTTGTGATATCTATAGGAATTGTGCCCTCACCTGAGCCAGGTGGCAGAGGGTGGCTTAACGAGGAGAAATAAAATATGATGCCAGCAATGATAAATGCAGGTGTAGTTTTCATATAATTAACGTAATTCCAGCGTTCGGGTTTCTTTTCCATGATCAATTCCTTCTTTCTCTCATGTATTTTCAATTATTGTATTTCTAATAAAATTGTAGTATATTCTTGTATCTTTATACTCATTTGGATTAAACCATCAGATGCTTGCACATAAAATGAATTTGTTGTAGATAGACTGGCGGTTTCTTGTAGTGAAGAAATTTGTTCATTCGTGACATAATCAGGAGAGCCCATTGATTCCCAAGCTCGAAAGGCGTTGTTGTTTTGACGATTGATTATATATTCCGTGACGTCAACGCCAGATTTAGCCGTCTCAAAAGAAATATCAACATAACGATCACGAAATGCCGTTTTGATTTCATTATGGTGTGATATGAGTATCCTTAATTTACCATCAGTGCAATTATAGGCCAGAGTTTTAATTAAACCGCGATTTGCAGATAAACCAGTCGTTTCGGTTCGAAGTATAAATGATTGTCCAAATGGTATCCTTGAAATTAATTGTGCTACCGTATGAATCGGTTTGCCTACAACGGCATTACATTCTGTCAAGGGTATATCCTCGGGTATTTCAGAAGGAATAGGTGTGCCTTGTAGAAAAAGCGGAGTCAAAAAACCTCTGGTACCATAAAATGTCTGTGTTTCCCAGGGAAATAAGATATTATGAGAAAATAACCCGTGAAGAGTATAATTGTATTGAATTTGCAGTTCGACTAAGTTAATCAACGTGTGTGAAAACCATGCGGAATAATATTCGTGATCTCTAAATGCAAACTTTGGTCTATCATATTTATTTTTATGAGAACCAACTATGGGGTCGGCTTCAGTACATATATATTCGATGTCTGGATTCTGATTTTGGTCAAACTCGGGAAATTGTTTCATTATTTTGAAATAACTCTCAATTCTATTAACAAGATGTTCATGCGATGGGTGTAATTGGACACCATCACTTCCTTTAGTATGAAAACTTATAAAATCAATTGGGATCTCATTAATGCTACAATATTCTAAGAAATCCTCAAACTCACCCATATCATTCGCGATGCCGGGACCTCCAACTATAATATTAACATTTATATCTTTAATAACGCTAACCGTTTCGTTATAAAGCATACAATAGGCGTCTATACCATCGCTCCAGAATGAGCCAGCATCGGGTTCATTCCAAACTTCAAACCGCCAAGTTCTAATCTTTTCAACACTATATCTATCTATTAGATGCTGCGTAAAATTAGACACTAAATCCCTCCAGTCTTGCCATTTTTCAGGTATTCGTCTTTCAGGTTCATCATTGGGTTGTGAACTCAACGCTATTGGCATAAAACCTAATTCAACTAAAGGAGTAATGTTACACGATATCAGATTATCATATAAATTATCCAGAATAGTCCAATCATAAGAGTATGTACCGTCACCATTGTCAATTACGACGTCACCCCCAGCATTTGCCGCACCTCTTCTATCGCCTTCGGAACTTGTAAAAACATTGTGTAACCTGGCATACTTGAATACATTTCGTGAAGTCTCATTAATATATTCCCAAAACTGAAGACCCCTTGGCTGTTGGGATGCAGCAAACTCGTCGGATGCAATACATAAGGGATTTATCTCCCAACGAGCTATGTCGGCATTGTTTCCCTCTATGCTACCGTAATTATCTATCAGTTTATCATTATAAATTCTTATAGAAACTCGAGTATCCAATAAAACGAACGATAAAATGCTAACCAAAGTTGCAGATAGAATAATACTTAAGAGAACAATGGTTTTCCGCCTTCGTTCTCCTTGAAATTGGTTAATAATTTTTTGTTTGAAATTAGAAAGGATTTCTTTTAATCCAACTCGATTATTATTCATAGGTAATCATTTTTTCATTTATTCAATTATTCATTAGTTATTCATTAGTTATTCATTTATTCATTAGTTTTAGTATTAGTATTATCAGCTTTTTAGTTTCTTTCCCTCGAGTATATCTTTTACGAATTCATAGACTTCTGGCTCATAGAATGGATTTAAACTTAAGAATTCCATCAACGTTCCGATATCTTTTTGTTCTGATTGCTTTACAAACAATTTTGCTTGTCGTTTTATTTCGGCTTCCGAGAGATATTGATTTCCATCGGAAGTAATTGCTCCTTTGATATCACCATTCTTTATAATAATGCGTGCAAGTCGAGAAGCATCTCCTTTATTCATCTCAATAACCTTATCTAAAGTAGAAAGATCTACAATATCCATATCATCAAGAAGTTTTTTCATCTGTTCCATGCCGTTTTGAATTGTGGATATTTTCTCACCAAGCATTTTGTAGAGTTCTTTTGGTTTTGAAGAAGTATTCTCGGGATATTCAAAACCCATATCTTTACCTGGCAGTCCAATACTCTTAATATCATCCCATGTCACTTCACCAGTTCGAATAGGTATCATAAATAGTCCATTTTCGTTTCCAAGTCGGATCTCACGTGCACAATCTACGGAATTATGAACTGATTTTTTACTCGCAATGAATACAAATATATGAGACAAAGGAACCATTTCATCCATCCAATCGTCAATATTTCCTTTCATGTCTTGTTCACAATAAAAACCGCGATTCACAGATTCATTATCTCCTAAAACTTCCGACATTTCTTTAATCCTTCGTTTTTCAAAGTCTATTACTGCATGCGAAAGGAAAATATTAAGTGGGGCTCGTTTAACAAATACACCCATCGCACTAAGCACGGTAAGTGTAATTACAACAAGTACAACAATGCCTATTATAATTAGTCCCCAATCTGTTTGTTCTACATATGAAGTAGGATCAAGAGGATCGGTATTATCATATAAAACTTCCATTTCATCTGTGGCCAAATCTCCATCTGTATCCATCATATATGGACTGGTTTTATAATCTCTGATCTCTTGAAGGTTTGTGAGCGTATCATAGTCTGGATCTTCGGATGAATCAGATACTAAGGGTTGCATAATAAATTCTTCACCTAACATATAATTATAATAACGTGCTTCAATACCATCAATAATGCCATCACTATCGGTGTCATTGCTGAACGTATTAGTCCCCCAGTTCCATTCTTCCTCAAGATAGGTAAGATCATCATCATCAAAATCATCATCTCCCCATTGTCTAACTTTAAGAATTCCAATTCCGTTGGATCCATCAGCTATTAGAGCGAGCCCACCAGAAATACAATTGGCATTTTGATCTCCAGTAGTGGTATAGTATCCAATTTGCTTTGGTGATGTGCTGTCAGAAATATCAATCCATTCTAAACCATAACCTTCAACATTTAGATAGGCAACACATCCCATAATTTGTACGTCTTTTACGCTACCAGAAGCACTATAATGTCCCAACTCCGTTGGATTTGTTGGGTCACTGACGTCAATAATGCGAAGACCATCAGATAAAGCCGCAACATAAACAATCTCATTTTGCACATCAATGTTAATTGAATTATAAACAACGCTGCTTGTTCCGAGAATATCGGGATGAATCGTATCAGATATATTCACACAACTAACACCATTGTCCCAATCTGCCACATAAACAATATTATTTTCAATAGCTACATCTGTCGCATTTCCCGTGTCTGTTAATGAAAGTTGAGATATACTATGAGCGTCTGAAACATTCACAATAGATAGCCCTGATTCTCCTTCTGCTACACATGCAAACCAACCACCCAAATCAATTGCATGTGAACTACCACCTGCATCATAGGAATCCGTAACATGCATATTAGAAATATCAGAAACGTCAAGGGTCTTAAAGCCGTCATCTCCACAAGC
>WJKO01000634.1 GCA_014729055.1 Promethearchaeota archaeon
GAGATAGAGTCCCTGAAGATATGTTTGGGAATCCCAATGGAAGTTCTGTTGTAGTGAATTTGACATACGAAGTGCCGTTTCAAGTTACTCAAAGCTTCATCATTATGTTATTTTATGGCATTTCAAGTCTTTTTCTCTTGTTAGAAACAACCCGGCTTTCAAATAACATACACTTTTTCCTTAATCATACAATCCAACGAACTTTGAGAAAAGAAGAGCTCGATACAATTGCCGCTTATGTATATATGCCTGTTGGTTATCTATTTATTGCTCTGACTTGTCCAGAAACGGTTATTATAGGTGTTTTTTGTCTATCAGCATTTGCGGATAGCGCAGCAGCAATAGTTGGGATAAAATTTGGGAAACACAAAATAGATATAAATCCGAAAAAGTCTTGGGAAGGGCTTATCGGTGGATTCGCAACAGCGGCAGTTACAACTTCGCTTTTTGTAGGACCTATCTGGGGAATAAGTGCCGCACTTTTATTTGCGGTTCTTGACCTCTTGACTCCAACAATTATTAAAATAAATGATAATATCTCTGTCCCCGTCTTTACTGTCTTGCTTTTTTTCTTATTTAATATCTTGAATATCAATGCAGTATGTTATTTGCCCATTACTCCATTTTGCTAAGCATATTTCAATTATTCCTTTCTTTTTCCACTAATTTTATCGTTTTTATTTGCAGATTTTTTTTGAGGTTCAAGTTTCTTAACTGCTTGATTTTGATCGATATTTTGAATTTCTTTAATGATATCATCAGTATTAATGTAATAGAATATTTTTGGTGTCAGAGATACCGTGCTCTTTTTCACGATAATATATCCTAAATCTCTCAATTCTCGCAGATGATCGTCAATCCGTTTTCTATTTCGCATTTCAAGTATTTCAGATTTTTGGACTGGACCGCCAGTAGAGATGCTTAATAAGAGGATTGTAAATAATGTAGCAGCTAAGGTTGATGATAACATTGCAAACGTCTTCTTTTCTATGATATCTGCTACATTATCTCTAAATGCAATAAACCAACGTCCATTTGCTGAATTATATTTTACATTCAATCCTAAGATAGCAAGATTTGTGTTTAATTCTTGTAATAATTGTATTAATTTATATCGAGCATTTCTATCAGTTAAAACTAAGCCATTTAAGAGCTCTTTTTCAGTTGCTCCAATAATGGAATTGCCATTTTTCCTTGTCAGTAAATAAATCATTAATTCTGCTTCATTCATTGGCTGGTTCTTCCTTGATCGATAAGATTCTCTTATCTTTTGAATATTCTAATTTCTTCTTTTGGATTAAATGGAGGCTATAAACAAACCACTCATAACGTGTATCTTCATCCTCTGCTTGTTCTAGTAGAGCATCTAAGGTAATTGGTAGCTTAGATCTTACTTTCTTAAGAAATTTATTAAGTGATTCTTGAAATTCTTCTTCTAAAAAAGGTATGTTAATTTGTTTTGGAGGGCTGACTTTTTCAGGTTCCTCGAGTTCTGTTTTCTTTTTCGAGTAAGTTCTATTGGTCCAACTTGTAAATGAACCACTTAAATAGCGATCGGTCAGTTGATCTAATAATAATGGGCTTCTCCAGTGTTTTTGTAACAACCCAGTTAGTATAATTTCGTTCTCTTTATTTCTCTGAAGAAAGTTTTTTAACTGGTCTTTAGAAGCAATTTGATTAATATAACCCTTAACTTCCTTAATTTTCTCTCCAAAAACTTCTGAACTATTCTGCAAACCTTGAATAGACTTAATAAGATCGTCGGAATCTGTGAGTTGTTGACATGCTCTAAAGATAGGAATAAAATCTACGTTTGACGGATGGATTTTTCCTTGTTCGATATAATATTCAAGCGTTGATAGAAAGTCTTTCAGATGTTCAATTGATTTAAACTCTTGAGGAATATCAAGTATATTTGTTTCCACACCTGTATTACTGTCCACACCTGTCCACAATCCTGTATTTTAAATCGATTATCTTAAAATTCATATTTCTTGGTTCTTTAATTTTTTATTTTTATCTTATTTCTTTGATTTCTTGCTTCCCGAAGCGCCTCATAAGAAGGATATTCGATTACCGTTGATGCTTCTTGATCACCGTTCTTTACTATGCCAATAATCCTATCTGCTAATTGAATTATCGTTTTAGCCGCATCTGGTAAGATAACGATAAACTGTATGCCGTTGTTTGCTGCATTCTTAATCAGTCTACTCACTTCGTGCGAATTCTCTTGATCTAAAAACATCTGGCATTCATCGAAAATACACATAGGGGAAGGATTTAATTTTTGTAATGTTAACATCAACGCAATTGCGAAAATTGTTTGCTCGCCCCCACTGAGAGTTGAGAGATTTCGTTTCTCCTCTTCGCCAAATTCTACTAAAATCTCAACACCTAAATCTTCTAATTCGCCTATTAGACTCAAATGTCCTCGCTTACTAATTCCTACTTCATTAAATCTATGATTAATGTCTTCTTCGATTATCTTAAGTTTATCCTCGTATTTTGTGTAGAATTCGTGCTCTAATTTCTGCTCTGCTTTTTCAGCTTCCACGATTTCATTTGAAATCTCTTTTCTTTTCTCTAAAATACGTTTTATTCTTGTTTCTAACTGATTTTTCCGGGTTATGAGATTATCTGATACATCATAGTATTTGCGTAATTTGGTATATATTACTTTAAGATCGTTTTCAACTTCTTCCAAAGTTCGAGGTACATAGTCCTGTTCCAGTGTTTCCATGTCAACTTCGATTGATTGCAGTTCCTTTTGTTTTTTATACATCAAAGAATAGAGATTCTCTATTTTAATCTCGATATGCATGATAGAATTCGTAACTTTTGTTAGGTTTTGTTCCTCTATCTGTATGTCTTCTTTAACTATTAAGAGTTTTTCTTCTATTTCTTCCAGCTCTTCATGTATTTTTATCTTAGTTTTATTCAATGATGAGACTTTCTTCACTAATTTTAGTACTGCTGAGTTTTTTTGCTCAAGTTCGGCTTCCAGATCTTGTTTCTTTTTTTCACTATTTTGAAACTGATCTCTATGTTTTTCGATGGTTAATTTGTAGTTATTCGCAGATTCTGTCTTTTTCTTTAGAAATTCATTGATCTTATCCGTTTTTTCTTCAATATCTGCTAGTTTACTATGGAAGTTTCCTAAGAATTTATCGATTGTATCGAAATTACTTGGTAATTTCTTCTTAATTTCAGTCAAGTCTTGATTAATGACTTCTAATTCTTCAGTCAACTGGTTTTTTTGGCTAATTAAATTACTTCTTTTTGCCGTTAAACTAGACTTTCTTTTAATTGCTAGTGTTAATTTTTTGTGATTGTGTTGTAATGATTCTATGTTTTTTAAACGGGACATTACTTGATCTAATCCTTTTTGAACGATTTCCCGTTTGTCTTCCAGTTCACGGACTTCTTTTCTTACAACATTCAATTTTTTTTGGAGCAATGATAATCTTCTTTTCTGCTCTAGTGGAGAAGATGCTTTATTTTCATCACTACTGCCTCTCGATTCCATAACATAATCATATTTCCTGATCATTTCCCCTTTTATGGTTACGATATTGCCCTTATGATGATAATGATATATTAAATCATATCCTATACTTTTATCTCGAACAAGGATTGTTTTTTTACAAATTGACAGAATAAATTTATTCACTACTTCAGGTGCTTCTTTAGGCGTAATAAAGTCAGCAAGATATCCATATATTCCTTCTTCTTCATTCACTTTTATGGGTGGATTCTGCCGTACATTTTCTTTCAATGGTTGATATACATT
This sequence comes from Promethearchaeota archaeon, assembly GCA_014729055.1. GTDB lineage: Archaea > Asgardarchaeota > Lokiarchaeia > Sigyniarchaeales > Promethearchaeaceae > WJKO01. The sequence goes on from WJKO01000634.1 coordinate 3,791, forward strand.
GCATCTTGCATGAGTCTGATTTATCCAATTATCTACCATTAAAAATGCTTTTTTATCCATTGCAATGAAGGATTTTAATTTATATTTGTTAAAAACTGCGTCAACCGCTGGCCCTATCTCTGGTTTAAAATCTATAATATCTATTATAGGACCAACCACATTTAATTTGCTATTTTTAATTTTTGTGATAAGCTTAACCAAGGCGCTTGATTTAGGCATTTCTTTCATTAAAACCGAGTTTTTAAGAGACTCAATCTGTTTCTCTAAACTTTGATTGTCGTTCTCTAAAATCCTCAGTTTATTATCAATTTGATGAATACCCGCCATAAATTTCTGTCTTCTTGCTTCAAGATCTTTACGGGTGTATTTGGTGGGATCTTTGAGGAACCATTCGTCTTTTTTCAATTCCTTTCTGTATTGCTTAATATCATCCATAATCATTTTGATTTGTTCTTGATAATCTGCTTTTCTCTCTTTATTGAATTTTAGTTTTTGTAAAATTTCAGATTTCTGATTCTTTAAAGTCTCGTACTGATTCATAGTTTTCTTATTTTTCTGTCTTAATTGTTCATTCAATTTATAAGCTTTCATTAATTCTTGTCTCTGTTTATTAACGATATCTAATTCTAAATGATAATTCTCAATTTCCTTATCAATTATGCTCTTTTCCTGCAAGTTTCGTTCTAATTCTGCTTCTATACTTTTTAAATTACTTTCTATTCGTCTAATTTTATCTGCGATATTGTCTTGTCCTTCTTGCCACTCATCAATCCGATTCTCTAATGTTTTCTGCTCGGTCTCAGTTTCTATTAATTTTTTCTGCAAATCTTTCTGCTCTTCTTGATTCTTGACGATTTTAGAATTATATTTAGCGATTTCGTCTTTAGTATCTTGCTGTTCTTCAATC
>WJKO01000006.1 GCA_014729055.1 Promethearchaeota archaeon
GATATATATAAATCCTTTTGATCCTTAATAATTTACGAGGCGAGTAAAATTAAGAAAGTATTATCGATTGCAGGCTCGGATTCTGGTGGTGGAGCAGGGATTCAAGCAGATTTAAAAGCGATTGCCGCACGTGGTGTTTATGGGATGAGCGTTATTACAGCACTTACTGCTCAAAATACTGTAGGAGTACAAGAGATCTTTGAAATCGATTCTGAATTTGTTGGAAAACAAATAGATTCTGTTATGAGTGATATGGGTGCGGATGTATGGAAAAGTGGAATGCTCTCAAATGCACAAATCATTAATATCGTTGCTGGAAAAGCGCATGAGTATAACATAGAAAACTTTATTGTTGACCCAGTGATGGTGTCAAGAAGTGGGGATTCTTTATTAAAACAAGCTGCAGTAAATTCTTTAATAGAACAATTAATTCCGATATCTTATGTTATTACACCTAATCATTATGAGGCGCAGGTTATTATAAAAAAGAGTATTAATAATCTGAAAGACGCTAAAAAAGCCGCTCGAATTATTTATGAATTAGGGGCTAAACATGTGGTGATAAAGGGAGGACATATTCCAAATATAAAGAATGCTATAGATATCTTTTACGACGGGAGGGAATATATTGAAATTAAGTCTGCGAGGATTGAAACAAAAAATACACATGGAACAGGTTGTACATATGCTTCAACAATCGCAGCAGAAGTTGCGAAAGGAAATAAACCATTAAAGGCAGTAAAAATAGCAAAAAAATATCTAACAAAATTACTCCAAGATTCTATTCAATTCGAGATCGGCAAAGGAAACGGCCCTTTAAATCATTTCTTCGGGGAGCAAGTCAAGCTTAAGTAATTTTTAAGTACCATACAAGGATCCTTTTTAATTATATCATAAATTCTATATAAACTCAATAACTATATAGATTCAAGAATATATTTATAGGAGTAAGTAAAATATAAATAAGAGTAAAATGTCTGCTACTAATATGGATTATGAGGAGCAAGTAAAGAAGATAGATTACATTGTTAACTCCTCTATGAGAAAGTTCAAATCAGATGAGCTGAAAAGGATTGAGGAGCGGTATCAAAAAAACCATCCCAAATCGAAAGCTGCATTTGAAAGAGCCAAAAAGATTATTCCGGGAGGTGTGGAACATAATCTTGCATTTAATTGGCCATTTCCTTTAGAAAGTAAAAAGGTGTGGGATTGTTATATGCAAACCATTGATAATGTGATACTCACGGATTTTCTTATGAATGGAGGACCCATTATTTTGGGACATAATTATAAACCACATACCGAAAAAGTGGTAGAAGTTATTGAGGAATATGGTTCGTGTCATGGAATTACCCATGAATATGAATATAAAGCTGCGGAACAGTTACAAAAACACTTTCCTTCTTGCGAAAAAATCAGATGGTTACAAAGTGGTACTGAGGCAGATATGCTAGCTCTCCGCATAGCACGTGTATATACTGGGAATAAACATATAATTAAGTTTGGAGGTCATTATCATGGATGGGCGGATCAACTTGTATATGACTTACATGTCCCTGGAACGATGCGGATGGAGTCTCATGGAATTCCACGAAATATTTATAAATACATTACATCTGTCCCTCCCAACGATATAGACGCCTTACGAAAAGAATTTAAGGATAAAAGAAGAATCGCAGCAGTAATCCTTGAACCCATGGGGGGTGAATCAGGGGCTATTCCTGTGCGACCAGGTTTTAATAAAGAAGTAGAAGAATTGTGCCATGAAAATGATGCGCTTTTAATTTCTGATGAAGTTGTTTGTGCTTTTCGCCTTCATATGGGTGGGGGGCAAGCATATTTTGGATATGAACCAGACATTTCGGTATTTGGAAAAATTGTAGGACATGGATATCCTTCAGCTGCCGCCATAGGGGGAAAAAGTGAAATTATTGATACTGTCGCTGCTGGGGTAGGAGGTGGTTCTAAACGGGCGTATTGCGGAGGTACCTTGGCTGCAAATCCTTTAACTTGCGCCGCTGCCTATTGGGCTATCAAATTTGTTGAAGAAACCAATGCCACAGAAATAGCGGGAAGAGCAGCAACCCGATTATCAAATGGATTTAATGAAGTTTTTGAAAAATATAACCTACCATGGTTTTCTTATAATTATAATGCTACGGTTCATTTTCATACAAGTTGCGTTTTCGGGATTGATATTACGGATCCAAGTCAAGCCCCCTCAATAAAAGGGCGTAAGGAATTTATGGAAGAAGTGGGAGCAGCATTAATAGATCAAAATCTCATTTCTGTTGCTGGCTCTCGATTCTATACTTGCATTCAACATACTGATAAGATTATTGAAGAAACAATTCAAAAAATTGACAATATCTGTCAAAAAATTGAATAATCCTTTTTTTTAACTTTATTTATTATTCTCTCTCTTTATATTAATGAAAAATATTGTTTGAAGCAGTATTAAAGGTTTTTACTCGTCATTTCTATAGTATTTAAAATCTGGTTTCATATAGATTTAAATTCAGATATTGTATTTTAATCTTAATTTATAGTAGTTTTATTGAAAGTATTCATTTATTTGTATATAGATTAACTAGAATGAGAATGCTTTTAATATTAAAGATTAAACAAAAAAACCTACAAATATAAATCAGATGAAACTCACATGTTTATCGAAAAATTAGGTTTGGGAAAAGAAACTTTATTAGATAAAGTCGCAGTTATAACAGGGTCAGGAAGAGGTATAGGTAAAGAGCTTGCTAGAGCATTAGCGTGGTTAGGGGCTCAAGTTATTATTGCCGAGATAAATCCAAATGGTGAGGAGGTACAAGACCTTATCCTCGATGAGGGAGGAAATGCATTGTTTATTCAGACGGATATCTCAAAAGAAAACGATATTATAAGTCTTGAGAAACAGATTATAGAACAATTTGGTACTGTTCATATTCTGGTTAATAATGCGATTGTATACAGCGCAGGATCCATAGCTGAGCTCCCAATGGAGGCATGGGATAAAGTATATAATGTAAACATTCGAGGTGCCGTTTTTCTAATAAAACAGTTTCTCCCCTATTTGCTAGAACAAGATGAGGGTGTAATTGTCAATACAACATCTGCAGGGGGTACTCCTTATATGGCTCCTTATTTTGCAAGCAAGGTTGCCTTAACTTCCATCGCAGAATCTTTGGCGGCGGAATTAGACGGAACGAATATTTCTGTATTTACGTTTGGTCCTGGCATGGTGGATACTCCAGGCATTCAAGAGGCAACTACATTATTAGCTCCAAAATTTAATATGAGTATTGATGAGTTTCAAAATATGGGGGTGAATCCGGGCTATGAGGGATTAATGCCTGCAGAGCATTGTGCGGCGGGGTGGGCTTATTTAATTGTCCATGCCGAAGAATATCATGGACAAATCGCAGATCCTTTCGGTCCTCTTTTGAAATGTGGGTTAATTACTCAAGAATCATCCACAATTGAGAAAAAAAAAAAAAAA
>WJKO01000635.1 GCA_014729055.1 Promethearchaeota archaeon
GCTGATATCCTTTCTATAAAAAATCCGCTAACTGATTATTTGGTACCCATAATTGGTTATTTATATAGAAACGAAGGATCATCTGTTAAAGCTTCTGATATAAAAGAACAAGTCTTTATCAATTCAAACGTATCTTCGAGAAAGATCGCTCTAATTATAAAGAAATTTATAGAAAAATTGGATTATTCGCTGATTCAGATCAATAGAAATACTTCACCTTATGAATATAGGATTAATATAAATCTATTAGAAGATAAATCAGAATAAAAGTTCTCATAATTGGATCGGGAATATAGAGGTCTGAAAAATCGTATTCACTTTTTATTTCACCAAATCCGTTGCTTTCTATTATTTTCTCATAAAGATATTTTAGAAAATCGGTTGGTCCCTTTCCTCTTGCGTTCCAGACCATTATTTTTAGTTTTGAAAATTTGGTATCATAATCATCGTATAGATGTTCGAAAATATCAAAGTAGGAATCTTCCATTGATAAATAATAGTCCGAATACTCATCATCCTTGTCGATAACCATGTTTAAGGCATAAGAGTTACAAGAGCTACAAGGTTTAAGTAAACTTTCTCAAAATTAATTACTTAAGTTATAGCGATTGAAGAACGTAATTATTACTCATTAGGATTCTGCAAATATTTCCGAAACTTTTTGGATGTGTCGTTAAATTTTAAGGAAGTTCCCTCATATTCAGCGAGGATTACTGGAAACTTTTTTGCATCTTTGCGCAACTGGTCGAATACAAGCCGGCACTGTTCCTCTTTCAACTCAGGAGGTACCCTTTTCTTTACATAGTCTTTTGTGACTTGTCCTCCCCAACGACCTTTCCGATCTAATGCCAAATTTAAAATAAACGAAACTTCATTAAGAATGCATTCATATCTGTTTTTAAGTTCTACAATCTCTTCTGGTACGTGTAAACCCTCATTCACATCTGATTCTTCACTCGTAGAAATTGATTCTGGTCGTTCAGACGCAGGCGTATCATTCTCGGGTTTGCACATCGCAGTTGTTTGCGCCGGCTTGTGCCCCACTGAAATCTCTTCTTGATTTGGTTGTTCCTTATTTAGTGTTTTTTGAGTAACCTCTGGAGTCTTATTTACGTGGAGATAATCAGTAATTGCTGAACTTCCTTGTTTTACCGGTTCTTTTTCAACAATTGGTTCTTTTAAGGGAGACATTGCAGTCATGTTTCCGATACGATTGATTAAGTCCTCCCAGTCTATTCCGAAAATTGTTGAAAAGATTTCCTTCACGAGTAAAGGCGGCGGATCGCTTTCTATCAATTCGCGGTAATATACCATAAGGAGAAGCGCATCTAGCTGATCGCTATTTAAGGGACTAACACAAAATACTCTTTCACTAACTTGAAGTCGTTCAATCTCTGTTAAAGCCCTTGGTTCCAATCCAGGACCAGTAATTAAAAACACGAGGGCATCGATTTTTTTATGTGTTAGCGATCCAAGACTTCCTTCTATTTCTTTCAGCCTTACATATTGGTTAGGCTCATGGATTTTTACTTGAATTTCGAAAGCTCTGTTTTCATCCAGCGGTCCCGGATTCTGGACTGCCACATATACATCTGGAAAACGTGTTTGTTTTTTACCTTTGGTAAAATACTGTAATGTTGCATGTTGCTGTACAAGCGCAATACGCCTTGGAACTTCATTATCACGAAGAACCTCGATGAACGCGGTCATGGCTACTTCAACCATATTAGATTTCTCATTCGATTTGAATACCGCATCAATTTTATTCCACTTGTCTTTTAACACTTTTTTCTCAAACGGGATTAAATCTCGTAATTGTAATATATATTGTTTACCTTCGCGGATTGCCCATTTCTTCCGAATAAACCGAATATAATCAAATGGTTTGTCAAATGTTTTCACTTTCTTCTTTTCTTTAAACCAATTCCAAATTCCGTTTAGAACATTCAGCATGCTTCGGTAATCTCTGACTTCATAATCATAAAGGTAAGAAAAAAACCCGGCTGAAAACGGATAATAGATATTTGTTGGCGACAATTTTTGCTGAGTCCAGAAATTTTGCATGATGCCTCGTAATGCTTCCACGGCTTCCTCTTTTGTCAGACGATTAAGGTCAATTTTTCGTGAGAAAAATCCGGAAAGTTGCCGTTTATAATCTTGTTTGGTTTTTACGAAATTCTCAACTTCATCCCAATCGGAATTAGTACCGATTATAACGAAAAGAAAATTATTAAGATCATTTCTCATCTGCAATAGCGTTTGCACGAATTTATTGTATGTGTTATTGTCCGTATTTGCGTTCGCCGTTAAATAACCCAAGTTATCAACACCAACGACAATACAAATTGATTTTTTATGTATCCATTCCCATGTATTACAAACCCAGTTAAGCAGCTTCATAATTGATTTATCTGTGGGTAGAAATTTGACTTTGGATCCCTTCAAACAAAGTAGCGCATTTATAGTTTTTTCGGCATCATCATCAAATAAATCAAATAGCTTGTCGAAATATTCTTTTTCGTATGAAAATCGTCGTTTAGTTCCATCAGGGAGCGTAATTACGATTCTTTGGAGCCGTCGTATGTTGCGTTCGATAATCTGCTTCGCGTGATTTTGGTCGAAATTGTAGTATATACTTCCACTCTCTATTAATCGATCAATACGAACAAGATCTTCCCAGTTATGATCTTTAATATCTTCCTTAAACCTCGGATAAGGTCCTTGCATGATTGATATAATTGTATCTCTATCGCTGATAGAGATGAGTCGTTTTAAACATGTTAATATAAGTTTAGTTGCAAAATATTCGAAAAATTCCGCTGTTAAGCCATGTATACTATCGCTGAAACTGTCAACAATGGATGTCCAGAAATAACGGAAACTTGTGTCTTGATCTTTTGGAGCATCTATAAATGCTGCGAGCAATTCTAAATTACTTTCATCCAATAGCCCCCGCGATTGCTTGAAAATGTTTCCGTTATCAATGAGTTGTGCAATATACCCAAATAGAGTTGATTTACCACTCCCACCTGGACCTGTTATCTTGATGGCCGATCCATGCTTTGAAATCGCTACTGTTTGAATTGCGGTCATCAAAGTGTTCTTTTCATTTTCACGTCCGACAAACACGCGAATCTCTTTACCTTTAACTTGACTGGTTTCCGTAAAAGGCGATATTTTGTTTAATATCTTTCTTTCAAACTTATTTTTCATAATGAATTTTTCACAACTCACTTAAGTGAATCGAGTAAATTTGCAGATTTTCTAACTATTAGGAGATTATTTTATTAAACTTCATTCTAATGTATAAGATTCATTTTAGTTTTATTCTACTGAATGAGGAACCGCGAACTTTAACTTGATAGGTTGATTTTCCCCCCTCTTCTAACTCTACTTTTTCATCGTAAAAAAGTTCAAGGATTAACTGTTCAGTTTTTGAAATCATCTTCTTATTTATGCCCAGATCATCATATAACACATCAAATGGAACCCATATCCTCATATCTTTGTTATTCATATTTAGGTTTCTGATAGCAGTTAGGATTCTTTGTTTTGAGATGGGTATATTCTGTAATCTTACTCTCTCTGATGATGGACTTGTTCCTCTGGTGTAATTTTTTCTAATAAAATTTTCAAGTTGTTCAATGCGAGATGATAATGAGTTTATATTTTTCAACAAGCTTGAGTACATTTTCTCTGTTATTACGAATTCATGTCTGCTTTTTGCGTAGTTATCAATTTTTCGCGCTTTTTTAGATTTTATTTTACGGCGACTTTTCTGGTGAGTTTTCCGACGACTCTTCTTCCTTTTTTTCTTCTTAGATCGTCTACTCCTTGCTTTCTTAGTCTTATCCGCAAAAAATTTATCAATTTCAGCGTCTGATAGTTTTCGTTCAATCAATTTAATATAATCGGGTTTATTTTTTTTACTTCCCTTCGGCAGTCGCCATCCTCGGCTCTCAACAAAAGAGACTAAATCTTTTTTTAATACACTCGTTAAGCTGACCATTATATACACCCCTTCTTCAGATAAGGATTTAATTTAATGTCAATGAATTTCATATTAACATGTAGTTAATCAAGTAATCTATACATTCTCGTTATGGTATCTACCATATAGTATTAATTGAAAGTGCATTTAAATCTATTGTAGTCTATTAAATTATTTACTACTATGTAATATCTGCTAGCAGTTAGGACGCAATATAACTTCCGCTGATAGTTCATAACACAGATCCGATAAGATTGGCTATTTCAAGCCTTCCTAAGACTTGCATTGATTCTTTCTCGCGACATATTGATAATAGGGTATCATATAAATTGTTTTCCGCGGGCGATCATTTTTTTTACTCCGACAGATAAGTTAGGCTATGGAGCTACAAATTAAAAAATTCAACCCGCCCTTCCGTTGCAATGGAGGAATACATTATGCAATTAACCCGTATATCAATTGCGCATTTAATTGTACGTATTGCTATGCAAATCGTGATGATAAAATCGAGACAATGGCCGCCCTAAATCATTTTAAAAATGAATTGAAAAGCTTACCGCCCCGCGTTGTAGAGATCGGTACCTCAACTGATGCATACCAGTATATGGAAAAAAAATGCCGCCTCACGCGTAAAATCATACAAATTCTGAACAAACATAGATTCCCCATTTTAATTAACACAAAATCGGATCTTGTATTGAGAGATTTGGATGTATTTCATGAAATCGCGGATACCATGGGAAAAGAATGGCTTTCTATCGGCATTAGTATCAATAAATTAACGGATAATCGGCTGGATGTTGCCGCACCGGCAGCTCACAAACGTGTAGAAACACTCAAAAAGTTGCTCGATGAAGGCATCAATGCCTATTTGCGGTATGATCCCGTGGTCCCGTTCTATAATGATGATGAAACGAGCATTAGAGAGGTGTTTTCGTTATTCGCACACCCCGCGACCCCCCTCAAACGCGTGACGACTTCAACATTTAAACCGACTAGTAAAAAAATCTTACGCCGTGTGGATCGGCAACTGGACTTAGACGGCAAGTTAATTCGGTTTTACGCTGACGCAAAGTGGATAAAAGGTACGTTATTCCTTCCGAATGAGAAAGTAAAAACGATATTGGATAAAGTGAATAGCATCGCCAGCGATTATAATTTCGACGTAGCCACATGCCGTGAACGCATCTATTATTGCAGTGATAACTACTGCGATAATATTGATTATTCGAGAAACTACGCGAAATAGCGAAATAGCGAATAAATATGAGATATGAGATAATGATGCAAAGGTAATCC
>WJKO01000870.1 GCA_014729055.1 Promethearchaeota archaeon
CGCCAGCCCCGGTTATCAGCCGGGGTTTGGTGTCTATAAAAGGAGCTGACTATTTTGATTATATGTCCAGAGTGCGGAGGGTTTTGTGTCCCAGACGGCAGGTGCAACTTTTGTCCTGCGTGTGGATTTTCTGCTTGTGAAGGCGCGATCAACAATGTATATTCAGGTCAAGGAGGCCAGCATGAGAATACGATTCACGTGTCAAGAATGCGGAGGAACGTTGAACATGAAGTTCCCCTGCCTGTGCGACAAGTGTTACCAGAAGAAACGGGATGAGTTGACTGACTACGTTCCCGTGGTCGATTATAAACGCATAGAGTTACAGGGGCGATATTAGCCCCTGGCTCTCCAGAAACTCATATACTGCTTGGTCGCTTTAACGGTGTACTCTTTTCCATTGAATATAGCCGAAAAATATGACTGGCGTTTACCGGGGTTGGGTGGTACGATCGCTACCGGCAACACGTTAAACCGGCCTGTTTTTTCGTTGATATACACCACACTGAACCCCAGATACCAGTTCGTCGGGCGACCGTCAAGGTAATCCATGAGATGTTCGTACGATAAATGGCCGTTACAGTACGAGATATGACGTTGATGAGGGTCGTGCTTCTTACTTGTAAACGACTGTATATCATGAACATGGCCGTAGAGCGTAGACTCGTTCGATTCGTCGCAGACCTTACGAGCATGATACATATTAGTTGGAGACATGTGCTTAAACCGCAACGATCCTATTTTTATCGGTTGCATATTAACAGGGTAAACCTCGAATCCGCGCCTCGATGTCTGTAACCTCTTGGTTAGATCGGCCATGTCGTCGCCCATCCATTCCGGGTTACTCCATAACCATTTACTGAAATAACTGTCGTGGTTACCCAACAGCCACACCTTGCGTTTCGGTGCTGATCTCATGTCAAGATAACCAGCCATAGACTCGATGTCTTTAATAACCGGTGCTTGTGACCGTTTAGTCGGTCGCCCGCGATTGGCTTTATGTAACCCCGCTATATGACCGAGGTCGCCCAGGTGTAGATAGAGGTCAGGCTTCAGGTCAGCCATAACACGGGTCACGATCTCGACAGCCTCGACGCAATGGTAAGGGCAGTGAGTATCGCTTTCAACTATACCTACTGTAATAGCCATCTATTTACCCTCCGGTTTACCGACCGTCCAAACCATTCGTTTCGGGATTATGTCACCCAGGTTGATATCGAACTTATCCATAAAGTATGCCGTATCCGCACAGATATTGACTATATCTTTATAGTGCCGGTACGCTTCCTGTATGTTCCACCTGCAAAACAACAACGCCTCCCGCCGGTCAGTAATGTCATGAACTCCTGTCTTTTTATGTATAACAATAGATGCGTTATTCAGCACAGTGTCCAGTACTATCTCCTGTTTTGTTTTCATGCAATCCTCTTTTGTAGGCGAGTCTATTTTCTCAACCTCCCTCATGTATCCGTTCACAGCTTCGGCCGACGTGAACAAAGCATATTCACCGCCATTACGTTCAATCATCGCTTTCAGTTCTTTCTGGTTCTCGGTCAATTTGCCTGTCTTGCTCTTTACCTCTACCCATAGTATCCGGCCTTTCATGATCGCTATCAGGTCTACAAACCCCGGCTGAGCATGAGTCCGAAGTACCGTCCAGCCATGTTTCTTCAGAGCCTTCTCGATCTCCGGCTGATTCTTGTCCATCCGTTTCCCGAACGGGAAGTTTCTCTTCTGTGCCATCAGCGCACCTTTCTGTTGAATCGTCAGGTATCTTTACTATTGGTTCAATGCTTCGTATCGCCCGGAGGCTGATTAGTCCTTTATTGTATAGTTTCCATAAACGCCTCACCCGGTGCTTCAGGTATTTGATCGTATGGTTCGTATCGTGCCTGTTTTTTAACCCGAAGATGTCGAATAAAAGTTCATGCAACATTCGCCTGCCCGGGTTCAGGTTCGGGTTGAATCCCATAACATACAACGCAAAATATAACCTGTCCGGCTTTGGAAGCGCACCCCAGAACTTATCCCACGTGACCTTGCGCAGAAGGTCGTCTTCGGGGTTGTACGGGGGCATCAGAACGCCTCCTTGCGTTCAATGAGATGCAGGCGGGAATAGTCTTTATCGAACCGCAGAACCTTCCTCGTCAGACTGCCGTTACGGTTCTTCTCTAACGCAATCTCGATAGTGTCCCGTGTGTCTGTACCGTCAGTCCATGCGTCTATCTCGTAAACCTCCGGCCTGAATACGAACAGCACCTTCTCGGCGTCCTGCTCGATAGCACCGGATTCACGCAGATCGGACAACCTCGGACGGCGGTTTTGAATAGAAGTCTTCCCCCTGTCCTCGATCTTACGTGACAACTGATGTAACAATAGGATAGGTATTCGGCGGTTCCCTGCCAGTTCGACCAGCCGGCGTGATACATATTCGATAGCTATGCGCTGATCGTTGAATTTTGGAGGCACTATAAATCCCAACCAGTCGATAACCACTAACCCAATCCCGAACCTGCTCTGTGCCTGCGACACAGTGGAAGCAATGTCGTCTATGGTAATACCACGGCGATCGTCCAGGTAAACAGGCAGATCATTAGTAATTCGGATTGCTTCCTGTAATCCCTCGTCCTGGGGGTCTACGTTACCCTGGCGCAGGTCTTTGCCGGTATATTTCACGCCATACGGTAACCGAGAACATATAGAACGCAGATGCCATTGTTCAGCGGTCATCTCTAATGAGAATACCAGCACCGGCGTACCGCCTTTTGCCACGTTGTCGGCTATGTTCATGGCCACGGTGCTTTTACCCATAGACGGCCTGCCTGCTAACACGGTTACAGTACCTTCTTCGAACCCGTTCATTTCTTTGTCAATATCCGAGAACCCTGTCATGGGACCGAAGTCACGGTCATGATATTTACTGATCAATTTCTGCACGGCAGATGCGTTATCAGAATAAGATCTAATACCATCCTGGTTCTCGGTCAGTAAATCATTGAGAGCTGCCTGTGCCTGCTGTGGGGTAATGTTCTCGTCAAATAACTGTTGAGCTATCTTCCGGCTCAAGGTCACGTTGCCTTGCTCTCGCAGGAGACTGGCGATCTCGATATGCTCGTCATCTTTAGCAGGCATCAGGGATGTTTCAAATATATCAGACAAATACACAAGCGAGGGCTTATCGTTCTGAAATAATTGAAAAGCCCTCGCCCGCAAATTGACATCAGCCCCACGCTCAATAACCGCGTCTAATAGTCCGGCGTACAATCGCCACCCGACATCAGTAAAACACTCTTCCTTGAGTTGGCTTACATCCATTATCGTATGCGGTTTACGGAAAAAACACGCGAACAGTTCCTGTTCTAATTGGGCTAATGCCATAAATTAGCCTCCCTCTTTTATCTGTCTGGTGCGAAGTCTCATAACTACCCCTCAAATAAATCATGGTTCGGCACTCCAAAATATTTTTCATAAATGAGCCGAACGTCATCATAATATCTGTTTTTGATTTGCCATACCTGGGTGATGTCATCAAACGATCTATAAACAGATGGTATTCTCTCATTCAAATCACCTACAAACTCGAATGAAAAAGTGGCTTCACGTGGTAATGTCATCTCAAAAAACCCGTTTGATTGCTTACGTCCAATCGGCATTGATTTAATTATCCTCTTAAGAGTTTTTTGATTTCTGCGGTAGTTTCCTCCACAAACACGTCGGGCACGCCGATCATACTTATCTTGGTATGATCTTCTTTTTGCTCGATTAGCCCGCATTTTTCTATCGGTATTAGAACCTCGCACCCAGTGATGGAGCTGGTTAAGAATATCCATGTAACTCGTTCATAGTAAGTATACATACAATTCTCCTTTATCATATTTCCTCTAACTTATGAGTCCCGCATTAATCATCTTCCCGACGTCGGTAAAATGATCCAACCGACCCTATGCACTTATCACCCATACTGCACTTCCTCTTTTATTTTGTGATAACATCTTTCCACCTTGAACAGATAGATTCTATTTGGTTTTTTATCTCCTGGCGCATTACGGCCTTCTTACTTTTACTATATAAGTCTAATGACAATATATCTTGTCGTAGCTCTTGTGTTTCAAGTAGCACCAAAAACAACAGCTTTCTAATATCTTTTAACTCTGTATTATCACCCATACTGCACCATCCATCTCTTGCCGGCCAGCACGTCGTTGGTTACTTTGGCGAATTTCTCGGCTGACAACCGTTGTAGCTCGTGTGGTGTCCATGCCCGCTTGGTTTCTTCACGTGTCGGTGGCTGAAACACTTTATCGCTATAACGAGGGCCGTAACCCGTGATTCCACTCTCATACTTCAACCTCGTGGTTCGTCGACCTTTATAATCGGTGAACCAGATGCTGTGTATAGCCGATGCCGACAACGGACGGTCAGATCCCGTGCGTGTAAATTTCTGCGTCGCCGCGACTTCCTCAAACGCATCTTTTAGTATCAAACCCTTTTCTTCAACCAACCGAGCAACAGTCTCCCGGATCTCCACGTTACGCTGTCGTGTTATATCTCTTATCTCCTCATATCTCATTAGTTATCTCCTTCATAGTCGATTATAATAACGTTTATATTTTAACCATTGACCCCGAATATACGGAGTAACCAAGCCAGTACCCTCACACCAACCACAAACAAAAGGGATACCACAGGGGTCGCCCGGCACATAATCATAATGTTCGCCTGAGCCACCACACTCTTGACACAACAGCTGTGGCCTTCTCGATTCCACATAACGCTGGTAACGCTGGTGGTGCCTATAAGAGTAATAGTCTTCCCGTGTAATATCTTTGCGAGGGTCTATTGTGATTTTTAACTCCATCGCCATTAGCTATCTCCTCCATTCTCCGCAACTTCCGTTATAAACATATATTCGCCCGACTCTGGGTTGTGTATCAAATCACCGGGATATATCTCCCCGAGGTTGTGTAGAATAAAAACCGTCCTGTACCCTGAAATCGTTGCCTCACCGCCCGTTACGGTCATCGGTATAATCTGCTGTGATCGTATGTTTGCACGCTCACTGGCGATAGACATTTCGTCGCTCATTGCTTCTTCTCCATCACTACCTCACTTGTGTATTCATTTACGTCCCAAATCAATCTGCGCTACCCTCGTACCATGGACAGCCCTTGCCGGGCTTTGGGTTGCCATTATCGTCACTGTTTTCATGAAATATGACACACTCCCACGCTTTCTCAGACGCATCAAACATAAGCAAAGGGCAGTCTGCCCTGCACGTACCCTTTTTGTACGGCTCAGGTATCTCTATTGTCAACGGTTTAGTTTTCATCTTAATTTTTCCCATCTTTGAGGTTCTCTCGCTATTGGTGTTGGCGTTCTTTGTATATAAGTAACCTTATGGCCACAATTCC
>WJKO01000636.1 GCA_014729055.1 Promethearchaeota archaeon
GGCCTGCCCGAATTAGCTAGATTTATTTCTGAATTTTTTGTACGACTTCGTCTTTCTCCAATCTCATTTTCTACAGAGAATAATGGCTGTTCTTCATCCTTATTTGGAAACATCGAAAAGAAATCATTAAGTCGCGAATTCATTGTCTTAAACCGTTTTTTGGATTTATATTTTCTCTTTGAATCTCTTGCAGCAGATGTTGTTTTTTCATGACTGTGCAGGTCTTTATTGATTTTATAAGATAAATGTCCTTTAGTATTTCTAATGTTGTTAAGTGAGTTATATAATTTACCAGATCTGGGCTCAGACCCATTAGATTGCCTAGCTTTATTATCAAACCGCTTTTTATAAGCAGATTGCCCTTGATTTGAAAATCGGGGATCAAATTCATCTGTATCTGTGTTATCCATTCTTCTATTATGACCAAATATTTTATTACCTATTGAAGCAGAATCAAAATAGGGATCCTTATATGGGTGGGATTCACTATGATATCGATTTTCTTGATGCTGCCGTTGTTCTCTAAATTTGTTTTCTCTCAATTGGTGTTTTATGGAATTTCGCCGGTTAACATTTCCCATATCTGCGTGCCAAGGATCATTATAATTTAAATTATCGGTATCATGTATATTATAGGCATTAAAACTTTCTTGACTTTGTTGGTGGAAAGGGTTTATTCTGTAATTGAGCCATTCATCCTCATTAGTAGGCATTTGATCATGATAGTCATACTGTTGATTATCAGAGTATGGATGTGGTCTTCGATATTGTTCATTCTGATTATAGTAGTCCATATTTTGATACTGATTATCTGGCGGGTATTGTGGAGCATAACGCTCTTTTGAGGGATTGACGTATTGTCTAGGAATTCTTCCCCTTCTTTGATATGTTTCATACATATAGCCTAATCTTGGATTCTGTCTAAAATATGAATCATATTTATCTTTATGTTTTCTTGAACCTTGATAATTGTCATATCTCGGAATTCGCACGAGTCTATCATATAATGGTTTTCTCGCTACCTTCTTATTGCCTGATTTTTTTTGTGTTTGGTTCAAGGATTTTCGTGAAACATTGGTGGCATTGGTGGTATTTCCAAACCATCTAGAAATGTTTGGATAGTCTTTATATTCGCTATTATCTGATTGTAATTGACTGCGGGATTGAGATGCATTATTATTATGCAGAGAGCTGGAATTCACTCTATAATCGAATTTTTCGAATTTTTCTTCAGGAATTTCGATATGAAATCTTATTCCCTTGTTAATGTATGTAATGATTGTATAGATTGCATCTTCAAGAGATTTGGTAAAAGTTTCCAAGGTAACATCATTTTGTTTTAATGTTAAAAGACTTTCCTCATCAACAATATTATCATCGAAGATTCTTGCTTTTTCAATGAAATCCATTAGTTGTTCCCGTTTTTCCTTATTTAACTTGAATTTATACATACTATTTACGAATTCTAAGGATAGTTTCTTTGAAATTTTACCTTCTACTTGTATTGTCTGTAAATCCTCAATCAACACGGAAAATAACAAGACAACATTCTTTTTAATAAATCCTTTCTCGTGCAAGAAGTATAATCGTTTATTGGAGAGTAATATTGTTCCATTTCGGGATTTATACTCAACATCTCCGGCTTCTCCACCATCAAGTTTACATTTTAACCCAAAAACCACCTTTTCATCGTGGTCGATATCAATATACGGTAGATAATCAACGAATATCTTTTGAATTGAATTCATAAACCTGAGTTTTATTGAGATAGCGCCAATTTTGTCATCCAAACATTTAACGGAATCAACAGCAAATTGAGTAGTTTCCATGGAATTCTTTTGAAAGGAATCGGATATTGCCTCTATTATCGGTAGGATTTTCGGTTGTACTAAGTCAATATTACAGAAATATTTTAAATTCCGGTTGACTGCATCGTAAAAATCTATTGTTTTTTGTTTTACCGCTTCTTTCAAATTATTATATAATTTAATCAATTGTAGTAATTCAATCTCTAATTTGGGAAAATGAAAGATTTTAAGAGATCCTTGTCTTAATTTCAATAGCTCATTGCGTAGATCCTTTATTTTTTCCATATGCATGTTCAATGGTTCAAGAGATTGCCGTGTACCTAAGATTATCTTTTTGAATTTTTCTTTTAATTGTGTTACTTTCTCTGTTATTCGTATTACATAAGAGCTAGCACAATTAGGGCAAATTTGTATCGTCTTTTTAACAGATATAATGTTTTCAGAGTCACATCGATTGCAAACGAATTTATCTGATTTGCTTTCTTGAATATCTTCGTAGCCACAATCAGAACACATCAGAACCTCTTTTTCTGCCTCTTGGATACAATCTCCACAGAAAACTGCATTGCAACTCTCACAAAGATACATTAGTAAGAGATTATTTTCACAGAATGGACATAGATCTTCATAGTAATCTATCAAGATAATTCACACCTAATAATTTTTTATGCAGTTCTCGCGGATAATTGGTTTATCCACTTAATTACACACTAAATTAAGATCAACATCGACAACTAAAAAGAGATGGTACCACTAGAGAAATATGTGGATAATATATA
>WJKO01000637.1 GCA_014729055.1 Promethearchaeota archaeon
CCTGTATTCCGCTTTATTTTACGGATATGTCTGTTTAATGGTTTATCTTTTTTCTGCCTGACTACTTGTTTAAGAGCTAATTCGCCATCTAATTTTTCAAGAACACCTAAGTTAGTAATGACTGTCTTGACATTTTTACCAGATCCCGTAATATAAGGTACTTCTTTTAGTACCCGTAGCGATTGATGATTTATACAGACCAGTGTTTCTTTACTGCAACCACAAACATCTCCCGCCCCTCCGCTGCCTACTAAATAATAGTTGCCGGCTTTAGTCGAATTGATATTTCCGTGTTTATCAATCTGTCCCGCTCCTAAGAATCCTATATTATTCGACATAAATCCTTGAATGCTATATCCTAATGTTTCAAATACCCCGCATAAACTTTTACAGGTGGGAAAGCTGGTAAATTCAAAGATAAATGGACTGCTTGGTCTTGGATAATATCCATAAAATCCAACTTCCGCCATCAATTCAACTGGATAATCTTCTGCCAACAATTTTTTATGACATAACCAAGCCGCCAGATTTGATATACCCTGCCCTGCCAATATGGTTTTATAACCATTTTTTTTAATCCGTTCTGCGCCAATATTTGCCATCACTGATGCCATTATTTCGGTTGAAGTTGGTGGCGTTTCAAATTTGATTTTGTTACCCTTTAATGCATCTTTAATCTCAGTTTTCCAGAAGTCGGGGTGGGATTTTTGGTTTTTTAGGAAGTCTAACTTCTCTTGCCCTATTTTTTTCAAATATTCTTCATGGTTTATTCCTAGAACCCAGTAATCCAGCCATTCTTTCAGCTCGGTAAATGAACGATCACTTGAACGATTTGATTCACGCCATTTAACAATAAAATCATAATCTTCGCCATAACCGTAATCTACACCAGCAATCCCCCGATTAGCTGATGGATGTGCCCCAAA
Organism: Promethearchaeota archaeon; assembly: GCA_014729055.1. Taxonomy (GTDB): domain Archaea; phylum Asgardarchaeota; class Lokiarchaeia; order Sigyniarchaeales; family Promethearchaeaceae; genus WJKO01. The sequence goes on from WJKO01000637.1 coordinate 927, forward strand.
GGGCAATTCCACAACTGCACTAACTCGGTGACCAGGTATTCTTGCAAGATAATTATATTTCCTTATAGTTTCAGTCGGTACGATCTTTTCGGCTGATACAATAATTTTCTTTGATGCAAGAACTCCCCACATATATCCCGTGTAAGGAGGCATTAATAACGTATTTCCGTGTTTGTCTGCCCAGATTCCATGCATAAAAGCCACATCGGGATTTAACGGCTTAAGCACAGTAACCTTTTGTGTCGGATCAAAGGGATTATCTATTTGCAGAACACTATTTTCATTCTCTGTTTTAATAGACGTATCAGTTATTGTTCTTACAGGAATCAGCGGTAAGTTCTGAGCACCCGCAAAAAACCGTAATATCATTGATAATAGAGAGTAATTCTGAATCTTAACCTTGCCCTCTTGAAAGACATGCATCATTATTTTATTTGGTGCTGGAGCGGGGTAAATGTCCCCAGCATAAGTAGTGATTATTTCATCGATGATTCTGTTCGGCTCATTAAAAATTGTCGATGATAATGCCATCATAATATTGCTGCTTGCGCCCAAACAGCTGACCTTGAATCTTGCATCAGTTCCCCAGAATTGCCTAGTGATCTCATATGCGAAACCATAGGGGAGGTTAGCTGCCGCACCTAAATGATAATACATGCCTGGTTTAAGATATTTTTTGACTGCATCTTTTAAGCTTGTCGTTTTATCATATCCCTCATCAGCGGGAACTTTAAAAAGTTCTTCAATTTCTTCAAATGTTGGTTTCATTAAATAAAAAACTCCTCAATGTATTTGATTTTTGCTTGTGATTTTTGAATTGAATGAAAAATTATAAAAAAGTTAGCATCAATTTTATGCTAAACAAAATATGATTCTAAATTTGGGATTATGTAATCTATTGTATTCTTAAGAGGAAGAGAATATGAAATTTGAAAAATTGGAATTTGAGAGATATCCGTCTATACCTGCATTGTTTCTTAAAACTGTCGAGAAGTTCCCCGATAAAATATGCTTTCAATACTATCGCGACTATATTATTAACAATCCAGTCGAAAAAATCACTTTTAGGGAATATAAGGAGCTTGTAGTTTCTATTTCATCCGCTCTGCTTGAATATGGCTTTGATTCTGGTGACCATTTAGCCATATTTGCAGAGTCAACTCATAAGTGGTGTATCAGTGATGTTGCGATTCTTGCGTTGGGGGCTTGTACGGTTACTGTTTTTCCAACGTTGGCATATGAACAGGTCCGTTTTATATTGGATGATTCCGATAGTAAAGGAGTATTTGTTTCTACGAAGCAAAATTTAATTAAGATTCTTAAAGTCTGGGAAAAAGATTTACCTGATGTGAAATTATTAGTCGTCTTTGATGATATATCTGACTTAGATTTAAGCGTCTATTTCTCTGAGGAAAAAAGGGGGGAATTCAGAGAAAAAATCTTAGGATTTGAGGAGATCATAGAGATTGGACGAACACATTATAAAAAACAACCAGATGCGATTGCAGATAAGATTCGTTTGATTAAAGAAGATGATCTGGCTTCGATAATATACACCAGCGGAACGACAGGGGTTCCTAAGGGTGTTATGCTGTCCCATAAAAATATTCTTTCTGACGTGATGCTTGGTGCTATCACCGTACATCCTGATCCAAATGAGGTGTCTGTTACCTACTTACCCCTTTCCCATAGTTTTACAAGAACTGTTGAGCATTTTGGAATGATTTTATATGGTGCAACCTTGAGCTTTGCTGTTGATCACGATACATTGCAAGAAGCAATGCTTCAATTCAAACCCACCTCCATGATTGGTGTACCTTACGTTTTCGAGACTATGTTAAAAATGATACGTCAAAAAGTAGCAGAAATGGGTGAAAAAGCTGAAAAGATTTTTTGGAATGCAGTTGATGTAGGAAAAAGAATCCAAGAGTTAAAACAACAAGTACAAAAGATTCCCTTAGGTTTAAAAATCAAATATTTCTTTCTAAAAACTCTTATTCTAAGTCAAATTCGAAAGAATTTTGGGGGGCGAATTAGACATTTCTTAAGTGGCAGCGCACCTTTGAATCCACAAACTGCAAAATTTTTCCACGCCGTAGATGTGCCAATTTATGAGGGATATGGGTTAACAGAGGCATCTCCCGTGACTCATACAAATACGGGTGAACCTTTAACTAATGTCAGACCACCATATCGATTCGGGAAGGTTGGCCCGTTAATCGGACATGATAAATTCGGATCTACGCATCCATACGAACCTTTAGAACAGAGATTGAGTGAAATCGGAGAATTATTAATCGCTGGACCTAATATAATGAAAGGGTATTACAAACGTCCAGAAGAGACTGCACAAGCTTTAGAAGAGAAAGACGGAAAGATATGGTTACATACAGGGGATCTAGCAACGATTGACGAAGATGGATATGTAAAGATTGTCGGTAGAGCTAAACAGATAATTGTATTAAAAACAGGCAAAAAAGTTGCACCTAACTTAGTTGAGCCGATCTATGAAGAACATCCGTTTGTTCATCAAGTAATGTTGTTAGGTGAAGGAGAGAAATTTATTGGAGCTTTAGTTGTTCCAAACTTGGATTATAAAGGCAAGATTTGCGAGAATTGTAATTTAGGTCTCGAAGATGATACAAATGTTGCGGATTTCCTGAAAAATGAGCAAGTGATCGGTTATTTTGATGAAATTTTGAAAGACATTGAAAAGGATCGTCTCAGTCATTATGAAACTATAAAGAAATTTGCTTTAGTTGAAGAATTCACTGAGGAAGAAGGGCTCTTAAGTCCGACATTGAAGTTGAAGAGAAAGAAAATTTACGAAAAATATCACGATAAAATAAATGAATTATATCATTCTTAGTGCTCTGTACTCATTTGCGATGTTCTTTCCGCTTTATTTTTCATTATTTTAGCCTTGTGTCTCTTAGCTTTCATAATTCTTGTTTTTATTCTGCCTCTTTCTGAAATGCATCCGTTTTTTTGTCGTCAAATCGAATTTCAAATTCCAAGGTGTGTCCATCTGGGGTGAAAGTAACATTATAATCTAGGGATTTTAAGATGTGGATCATTGGGGCATTTGAAAGTAAAACATCACCACAGATACCCGAGAAGCGCTTTCGTTCCGCGACTTCCACAATCTTTTTTACTAGATGTTTTGCAATACCTTGTCCGCGGTATTCAGGATCGACAGTTACAGAAATTTCAACTAAGTTCGAACTTTGGTTGAGATAATATGCTGCTGAAGCTATTATTCTCTGAGATTTATTTTCCTCTCCAATTAAACCAACAAAAACCATTTTGGTATGATAATCCACCATAATTCGGTCTTGGGTTTCTTCATGTGTAAAGAATTTGTGAGGTTTGAAGAATCTCATGATTCTATCTTTTTCAGAGAGATTATAATATAATTCTTGAAACATTCGTTCATCCGTGGGGCGTACGGGCCGAAAATAAACCCGTCCTTTATTCTTTGTTTCATATGTCCATTCGATATCTGGATATATAACAACAACGCCATCTCTTGTTTGGGGCAATTTTTGATCTTCATAAACAAAATGATATTGTTTTGCAGCTTTCAATAACCATTCTCTGTATTTTGGATGAGCTACACCGATCATTTGCATAATTCGTTCTCTTAATGACTTTCCATGGAGATATGCTATTCCATATTCTGTTACAACATAATGAACATCAAAGGCGGGAACAGCCACAGGGTGGGTGGAAAGAATTGGTAATATTCTGGATCTACCGTCTTCCGTTGTACTAGGCAATGCCACAATACATTTTCCATCTTGACTCAACGATGTCCCCCGCATCATATCGGCTTCACCACCAATTCCACTATATAAGGTGGATTTTAAATCATTGGTGGTTTGACCTATGGAATCAACTGTTAAAGCGCTGTAAACCGAACACATTTTATTATTTCTTGAGATATTGGTAATATTTGTAATATAATCCGTAGGATGAAACTCAATAAATGGATTTTTATTGTAATATTCATAAGATTCATGATTTCCTAATGCAAAACTAGTCATACAATGCGGTCTATGGTTTTTCTTGCAAGTAATGACTCCATGCTTAATCAGAGGGATGATTGAATCCAATATGAATTCGCTATAAATAGCCAAGTCCTTTTTTTCTTCTAAATATTGAGGAAGTAAATCTGGAATTTTACCGATGCCGAGATTTAAGGTAGACCCATCTTCTATTATTCTTGCAATATATTCACAGATCTTTTGAGTTTTCTCATCTGGTTCAGTAGAAACATAATCCATTAAAGGCGAATCATAATAGTAAAAATAATCGATATCCTCAAAGCGTATAAAAGAATCACCCATCGTAACGGGCATTTGAGGATTTATTTGCGCAATTACTATTTTTGCAACATCTACTATTGCGCGATTAATATCAACATTAATTCCCAGAGAACACCATC
>WJKO01000638.1 GCA_014729055.1 Promethearchaeota archaeon
CGCCCAAATAGACCCTTTTAGCTAAATTCCTTGATAATGAGAATTTACTCTGCGTTTTTTTTCGAGAAAGTTTTTGAATGCGTTTTAATTCGGCAATAGGGATTTTTCTATTGATAATCTTTTCCAATTGTTCATAAGATAATTGTTCGCCCTTTCTGAGCCCTATCCTTATTGCCGCTTTTTCGTCTTGAGTTATATTTTCCTTAATAATTCTTAATTGATTTCCGAATTCGTAATATCGTTTCGGTTTATGTTTCTTACTTGAACCAAATTCGTCAACTAATAAGATTTCCGCATCTTGATCTTCTAATTGATAATCTGAGTCCTCATCTATGAACAGAAATAAGATATCACGCATGCTCTTAATATTGCCTCTACCAATTTTTATTGTTAAAAAATTCGGTTTTAAGGATAGGGTGTATAGGTTGATGTTATCTAACACGTCGTATTTGTTATGAAAGATTTCGGTAGTAAGCAATGAGTAATCAAGAAAATATGCGATACCTATATTATTTTCACCTGGATCAACGGAACAAATGAGATTATAGTAAGATTCAATCCCCCGGATCTTTCGTATAATGTGAATTACTAAAGAATCATAATTGGGATATTGGTCATAATTAATAAAAGAATACAGATGCTTAACCTTTTTGAATTTTCGATATTTTTTTATCTCTTTTATTCCCTCTCGATTACTGATCACCAAAGAGTTTCGGTATGGAAGGTGTCTATCTTCCATTATTGTATATTTCAGCCCTTTAGATTTTAATCTGCGAACAAGAATATATAGTACTTTCAAGTCTTTTATGAAAAGGAATAAAAATTTATCCATTAATTTATAATAAAAAGTAAAGATAAAAAAGAATTATTTATCTTATTTATAATCGTTTCAAAATATGAAGAGTATTTGGTTGTCTATCGGTCAAAAATAGGTAATCTATGGTGGTTATAATGATTTTACAACTCTCCCCAACAAATAATAACATTAATGAATTAATACCCGAATCTGAGCTTAAAGGGGCATTTATTGTATTTTGGGGGGATGTTGGAGTTGGAAAAACAACTTTAAGTCTTTGCGCTTCTTTATCCGTTCTTGTTTCCGGAAAAAAAGTGATATATATAAATACGAGACCAAATTTTAAATATGAACGATTTTCGCAGTTAAAGTCATCGTATAAAGACTTTAATAAACAGTATTTTATTCTCTATAATGCAGAAACCGCGAAACAGCTTGTTAAAATTATAATGCGCCTTGAATTTTTATTTTTAGAAGAAATTAGATTACTTGGGAGAAGTTCTATTGGATTAGTCGTATTAGATACTGCAACGACATTATTCCACGTTGAAATGAAGTCAAAGAATTTTAACGAGAAATTACAAGGAGATATTAATAATACATTAGCAACACTTCAATTTTTAGCAACAAAATACAACATACCCGTAATTGTGACAGATCGTTTAATAAGGACATATAATGATTCTGGAAATAACAATACCAAACCCGCAAATGAAAGAACTATATCCTATTTCTCAACCCATTTACTTAAGATAGAACGGACTGAAAACGCGGGAGAACGCATATTATTGCTACAAAAAAATCCAAAAAATCTTCCAAAACAAATAAGAACACAATTAATAAGAACTGGTTTTGATTAAATGACGACTACAAGATTCACTTAATAGAATCATTCTCACTTGATGGATGATTTTCGCAAAATTTCTTTTATGATTTCTATATTTGCGTCTGATTTAATTCCACTCGGGTCAAAATGTGTTCGTGCGGCATTATATCCTTTATTTTTTAATTTTTCAATTATTTCATCCATTGAAGGAAAAACCGAATCTATACTATCAGCAACACGGGGAATTGCATAGAAAAATGGAGGAAAATTATTTTCATATTTCGATCGATGTAGATATCTTAGGATTCTCTTTTTACTTCTGAACATTTTACCATGCTCTTGCAGGAGTTTTTCCTCGACCTTACTCTGATAGATCTCATCATGGAGTGAACCAAACCAAACTATTCCCGATTTTATAAGCATTTCCTTGCAGATTGGGCATATATTATCAGGAATATTGCTTCTTCTCGGTTTTAATTTTACTATATTCCGATATCCGCATGATTCACAATGAATATAGGATCCGCAATTTTTTAAGTTCTTATATATCCCCTGTTTGCCCTTATAAATTATTAAAAAGACACGTATAAAATGATCTGAACTAATTGATAATACTGGTTTAATGTAATATCCGTAAATATGTGCAATCTTCATTATATAATAAATTAAAATTCGTGTCCCCATTTCCTTAAGATAGTGTGTTTTTATGGGTATTGTTATATATTTACGAATACATTGTTTCTTTTTGATCCCGAATAAAACGGGTGTATCAGTTGCGGTAACACATAGTAACCCTCCCAATTGAATTGATTTAAATGCCGAGGAAATAAAGCGACTGGGCGAGCCAAATGGATCAATATCGATAATATCACAGAATCGATCTATGTTATTATCATCTATGTCAGATTTTCGATAACGAAATCGTTCCATGAGATAATTTGCATCTTCGTTGAAAAGTTCATACTTATCTGGAGAAATATCGTTTAGTTCCATACTTTTTTGAATATATCGCACCGCCAGTGGATTCAGATCATTGATATATGCTTTCTTAATAACATCCGTGTCTAAAAGCAATCGAATTGATCTAACCCCGGAAGCAGCCATTGTGTCCATAATTGTGACCTTTTCTCCTATAAGTTCTGCAAATACATCGATAACTAATATTGTTAGGTCTCTATTCAAGATCATCGTTTCATTGTAGAAGATGGGCATCTTTTTTGAAATCTTCATGCCTTCTTGATTTTGCGGATTGCGGATATAAAATTTTGCATTTCCTTCTGTTTTCAATTCATCTTCAAATTCCATGGCTTATTACAACTCTTTTTAAAGTATTAAGATTTTCTAGTAATTTTACATTCTAATTTTTTTTCTTTTAGTTGATTCTAATTTATTGATTTTCAACTTTAACGAAGAATGCTTAATTATACATAAGACTGATAAGTAAATATGGATTCTGAAAAAGGAAAAGCCCAAGATTATCGGTCTGTCTATACCTTCATTTTTACGTTCTTCTATTTATTTGAAGGAATCCACCAAGGCATGGTATATGTATACCCATTCCTTCTGATGAAGTTTCAAGAGGGAGCATATGATGCAGCAATGATTATGTATATAAGTTCTGCCACATCTTTGCCTTGGGCGTTTAAATTCATTGTGGGTGCAATCAATGATAAATGGGGTTCCAAGAGGCTTGGTAGACGATTTCCATTCATTCTTGGTGGAGGGGGATTTTGTGCAATATTCTGGGTAGTTTTTGCCTTGAAATTACCTGAATTATCATACAATACTCCACAAGTATATGGACAACTGCTATTTTACAGTATTATGACTAATATAGGAATGGCGATTGCAGATACTGCTATTGATGGACTAATTTTAGATATAACCACAAAAGATAAGCTAGGCAAAGTTCAAAGCATAACTTGGGGCTTTTTATTGATCGGTAGCACCTTTGGGGGTGCTGGACTCGGATTTGTTTTTCTTCAATTTGATTTATTAGCATTATTCTTTATGTTGACCGGGATTTTCTGTTTCATAGGCAGTGTCTTAACAATTTTCGTCAAAGAACGGGTATCTGATTCAATTGTGCTTATTAAGGGCGATATTCGTAAACTATTCGTTAAAAAAGAAAATTGGAAAGTATATAGTTTCACTTTGACGGAAAGTGCAACAAACCCTATGATCTCATTGATATTCCCTATTGCAGTTTTGGTTAGTATAGGAAGCTTGAATTCAGAGGAAACTCTATTGATATTGGCTTCTGGCAATATCGGATCTCTCTTTATTGATACAGTTGTCATTCAAATAGGATATGGAATAGGCGTTACAATTGGTATTCTTATTGCATATAGAATTACGGATCGAAGTCGTTCCAGATCAGTTAGGTTAGGATATTATTTTTACATTCCAATGTGCTTTATTGCGATTTTTTTTAAAGGACTAATTTTGGGAAATATTGCTATGGGTTTTTTCGGATTAAGTTATGGGCTAATCTCTGTTTCTGGTCAGACCGTTCGCGGAGATATAGCTAAACAACATTTTAAAGATGCAAAAAGTACTTTCTTTGCGATCTTGATTTCGATCTCAAATGCAGGATTAGCTCTCGGTAATTTCTTAATTGGGTTAATCTTTCAATTTTTAGCATTACGAGTTGCTAATTTTGATCTATTAATGTTTTTAGTTATGTGTTTTTGCGCATTAATCTTAATAATTAGCCTTGTCTCTTTTAATAGCATTAATCCTGATTATTATGAGTTTAAAAAGAATTTAGAAAACATTGAAGTAATTGACGTAAATTTAAAAGAAAATGAGGATTGAATAAAATATTTGTAATATATGATTTGTTAACATGATATTATTAAGGAGGATGGAAGCATTGATTGAAAATCAAGATTTAGCAGACTTTGCAGTAAAATATGGGCAAGATAAGAATGTGGATTATATTGAAGCCCGTCTTTTAGATTGTTATGATGAAACATATGTGACTCGAAATGGAATGTTTGTGAGCGTTCAAGGAAAAGATACGAAAGGAATTGGAATAAGGGTATTAAAAGATGGAGGTATGGGTTTTGGGTCTACTCAAATTATCAAAAAAGAACAAATCAAAACGATTATTGATAAAATTATAAAGATGGCAAAAAATAGCAATCGAAAAACCCCCATTGAATTCAGTGAAGAAA
>WJKO01000059.1 GCA_014729055.1 Promethearchaeota archaeon
AATCGAGTCCGCAAAATCTGTGAATGAATATAAGATAAAAGGTACACCAGGTATAATTGGACAATTAAATAGCAGTTGGGGGGACTTTTCGAATTATAATCTCCGGGAAAATAATATTTATGGAACCGTATTGTCCTCATACGCTAGCTGGACAGAGGAGAAAGTAGACTCCTATAGATTCTTAGAACAATTTGTAGTTAATTTTTTTGACATGAGATCAGAAGGACAAATACAATCAATAGCAAAATTGATATGGAATGTTGCAAAGCTGATTAAATATTTGGGTAAAAGCGGTATGATGCCACAGACATTCTACATCCATTTTTATCGCCATCCTTTTGCATTCAAAAAACCCCACTTGTTTGTTAAAAAATATAAAAAATTAATTTTGGAATGCCAACGCTTGCTTAAAGAATATAATGCTTTAAAGGGAACTATTTCTCAAAATATATTATATTTTGACCATTTGGAATATTCTATCAGGGTAGCTCTACTTTTCGGTCAAAAAGAGCGAATGAAAGTTCAAATATATGAAATTAGTAAGCAAATTGAGAAACTTACCAATGATCAAAATATTAAAAGAATCCAAGAAGCAAAGGCACAAATGCTAGAGATTATTGACGAATTCATTAAGCATACGGCAGAAGTAAGAGACATATACAAAAAGTTGTGGAAATCTTGTGCAAAAGAAAAGATCCTTGGATATCACTTAAGACGCTTTAAATATCTAATTAGATATTGTCATGATAAAATCGATGAAATTAACAATGATATATTTTATAATAATCCATTTTTGCCTAGCGAATGGATCACTTTTGGAGGTCCTCAGAAGCCACCCGATGGGCTATTTCTACGTAAAATAATTCATTTAAAGGAACAGCCTGAAAAGGCAAAAATGATTGCTATGGCAGGAGATTATTGTAAAATATATATAAATGGTGAGTTTATTGGTGATGTAATGAGTAGACTGTCTTTATCATTTGTTCCAATAAAGGAGCGTATTCAATTATTTGATATTAATGGTATATTAAGAGAAGGTCGAAACATCATCGCGGTTGAGTCTTATAATTATCTAAACGTGAAAAATGCACTTAATTTGTTGATAAGATTAAAATTCAAGGGCGAGAACTCATCTCACTCACGCGATATAATTACAAATTCAACCTGGAAAGGAACCATTGCATACAATCCTCATAATGTTGATATAAAATATAACCAACCAGACTTAAAATCCAGAAAAATTAAAGAAGACTGGAACGAAAACCTCGATGAAAAATATGAGGAAAAAGACGATCTCATCTGGAATGAAGTAAAATCGTTGGGTCCACCTCCAAACTATAATGGACATATTTATAATGAAGATATTTTAAATAATGAGGTTCCTTACACTGAGGATTATTATGGATTTGAATCTTATAATTATGGGATTATGGCAAATATGGTCCATCCTCTGGTAGCGAAACTGGCTCGTTCTCTGTTTAAAGTCATAAAAAAATTTTTAAAAATAGACTGATTTAGATAGATGAATCTAATGGAAAATACTAATTTAATGTACCTTAACGGGGAAAATTCTGGAATTTCGGGTGATATATTCCTTTCAGCTATATCTCAGATTTACGGAGATAATACTATATTCGAGAGATTGATCAATAAAATTAAAGGCGAGTTTTCTAAAGTAGAGATTGAGACAGCCAAGTTCATAGACGTGAATCGAAACCAAATTTTTCCTCGAAAATTAGACTTAGTATACCATGATCATAGGAAACATCATCATATTAATGAAAAAAAACACAATGAAGACCTACCTCATACTCACGATAAACACAAAGCCCATTATTATGATATTAAAGCGATGAAATCAAAGATGAATAAAATTCTCGGGGATATGGTAGTATCCGAAGACGGGGTAGATTTTGCTAATAGCATGTTCGATATTCTTATAGAAGCCGAAGCATCTGTCCATAAAACGTCCAGAGAGAAAGTTCATTTGCATGAAATAGGGTCAATAGATACAGTAATAGATATTTCTGGGATCGCTCTTTATTTAGATAAACTAGAAATTCTTTCTCGTTCTAAAAACAAAAAGACTCAAATTTATTGTTCACCCATAGCGGTGGGAGGTGGATCAATTACAATACAACACGGAACATTTCCAGTTCCGCCCCCAGCGACATCAAGGATATTAGAAAAATATAAAATTCCTATAAGAGGAGGACCAGTTAATAAAGAGCTGTGTACGCCTACTGGATCTGCAATAATTGGGGCCTTGATTGAGAAATGTAATTTAAGATTCATCGAACGATTACCATCTATGGTAATTGTAAAGAAAGTTCTTAGTACGGGCAATTTCTTTGAGAAAGATTTTCCAAATATATTCGAGATATATCTAGGGAATGAACTAAAGTCCGATTATGACAACCCTCCGAAAATAGATATTCCCCACGATAACGAAGATGTAGTTATGTTAGAAACCACTGTTGATGACATTCCTGGCGAGAAAATTGGATTTATGATGGATTCGTTACTTGAGAAAGGAGCATTAGATGTAAATTTTATAAACACACAATCAAAGAAAAATCGACCAGCAACTACTATACGGGTTGTCACGGATATAAAAAACAGAGATCAGTTAATTAAGTTATTAATAACTAATCTTGGAACACTAGGCGTACGCTATCGAACAGAAAAGAGAATATGCTTGGAAAGAAAAATTATAACGATAGAAACGAATCTCTTTAATGAGAAAGTTAAATATAGAGTCAAGATTGCGGGGGATATATCAGATCTAAATAAAATAACGCACTATAAAATAGAACATGATGATATTGAGAGGATCGCAAGACACTATAATAAATCTATTATCGAAATTCAAGATTCCCTAGAAAAGGATTTCGCAGTTTATCGGAAAACCAATATAAAATAAGGATTTCAGCGTACAATAATGTCGAAACCAAAATATCCAAATATACATAATCAGACTAGGAACATATAGAATAAATGTATCATAATCTTGTGAAATTTAAGGAGTATAAAAAATGGCAATAATTTCTTTTTCCATTTCAGAAAATCTTAGAAAATTCCTGCGCAGGCTTGTTAGTGGAGGTAAATATAAGAATAAATCATCTATTATGAGAGATGCATTAACGCGAATGATGAATTCTTACTCTTCAATAGATAATATGGAACTAAATACAACGTCAACAAACATAGAAACTGAAAAAAACCAAATTATCGGGAATGTCTTGATTATAATTGAAAAATATGACAGCAATATTGAAAAGAAGATAGCGAGATTAGAGGGAAAATACAATACAGCCATTAAAGGCAAGACTTGTTTTAATTATAAGAAAAACAAAACAATAGTATATATTCTTGAGGATTTTATTGATAATTTCCGCCTATTCATTGCAGAAATGAACCAAATACAAGACTTGAAAAACATTAGGTATGTATTGCTATAGATACAATAGATGACAGAAAAAACTGATAACTATATAGACACAGAAGAGTCTGATAATAATCCTTTCAATATATCACTCAAATCCAACCTGTAAGATTGAAATTTATCAAGTAATTCAACAGCTTCATCTTCTGATACTTCTTCAATAACTAGCAATACATAGAAGTTTAGATAACCTACCTTGAAACTCTGAATTACTCCGGATATCCTTGTATCGTAATTTATCCAATCTGAAAATTCATAGACATTGCTGGTACTGTCTTTGATCCTCTTTTCTACATTTAAAAATATTTCATATATTTTGTTTCTTTCTGGATTAGATAAATGTGGTTTGTAGAATTCACTAATGGCAACGCCGTTTTCATCAAATAATAACATCGCAATCGTTGTTTCAAATTCTCCCGCTGTGGTCTCAATGAATTTTTCAATTAGATCTCGCCTTTCAAAGATTTGCGCCATTCCGAAAGAGAAAGCATCTATGAGCGAATAGAGGTCATATATAGAGGTTTCGAAATAATAGATATTATGGTGAGGTAACCATTCTGTAATCCTTTTTTTAACATCCATTATTCCATGGATTATCTCTTTATCTTCTCTTATCTTTGGGTCAAATTTATGTAACATTACTATAATTGGGAGCTTGATCTCATTTTTCTTAAAATATTCTGCAATTTCATTGAAGTAAGTAACTGATTCATCAAATCTTTCTTGATCTTGAATATCTACAACGTAAAAAATAAGATCCGTGTTGCTTAAGAATCTATCTTTATGTTTAAGATAGTCCGTTCTATATTGTTCTTGACCACCAAAGTCGTGATGGAATATATCCATATTTAAGAATCTGAAACTCGTCCTTTCAATACGTATTGTTGGTTTTAAATCATCAATTTCATCTTGGAAATTATATTTTTTCTTTAATGCAATTAGTGAGCTAGTTTTTCCCGCATTATCTAACCCTATAAAAGCTACTTTAGCGTTTTTCACGACATACTCACCTCAGATAATTACCTTGTTACTTTCTTTGTATTATGTATATTTATATATTGATGATTTTATTTTTTACTTAGACAAGCATGACATTATGGATTTTCCATATTTAAAAATGTAGATTCTCATAAATCGGACCTTTAGATGTCAAGGTTGATTTCTTAAGATATAATTTTTTAAAAACTACTTCTCCTAATTTCTTCTCTTTGTAGTCTGATTTGAGATTATTATATTTATTTCGATTAAACTTAACCCCTTTATCCCTTCGTCGATTTCTTTTTAGACGCCCAATTGTTATATGTCCTTTAAATCTTCGATCTGGTTTGAATCGATATTTTTCAACAAGTTCGTTTTCTAAAATCTTTTTTATCTCTCTAAGCTTATCGATAGGTCCTTTAAGATCAACATAAAATGTTCGATTTTTAAAATCATCTAAACCAACAATATCAAAATTCAATGTATTATCTTGGAAAATTTCAGAATTTATTTTATCTTCCATAAAAGAATACAATTTTTTAGCTAAGTGATTTGTAATATCACCCAGAAATCTCATTG
>WJKO01000639.1 GCA_014729055.1 Promethearchaeota archaeon
CAAACCGTCGTCATCAGTGTCATTATCTTTGGGGTCACTAGAATAAACATTTATTTCATCACCATCTATAACCCAATCATCATCAGTATCTGAATTATTGGGGTCAGTATCGTAAGTATTCACTTCCTCGCCATCAGATAACCCATCATAATCAGAATCATCGTCTGTAGGATCAGTACCATATACATTCACTTCGTCGCCATCAGACAAATTATCGTCATCAGTATCTGTGTCCGTCGGATCAGTATCATAATCATTAACTTCTTCCCCATCGGTTAAATTATCATCATCAGAATCTGTGTCCCAAGGATCTGTATCATAGAGAAGCAATTCGTCCCCGTCTGTAACATCATCACCATCGGAGTCACTATCATTAGGAGAAGTACCAAAATAAGTATCTTCGGTTAAATCATCAAGATAGTCATTATCAGAATCAGCCCAGCCAGTATGAAAAATATTACCATGAAAACAATACCAAGGAGCTGAACCAGAAGCAGTTACACCAGTTAACGCAATACAATAGACTTTATCATCTTTAGAACCAATAACGACCTCTAAAAGACCATCATTGTCTAAATCAGCGACAGCAGGAGAAGAAGTGAGATCATCTTCGGCACAAAATCGCCATTCTCGAGATCCAGTATGGCTTAAACAATAGAGACAATAATCATCAGATCCTATAAGAACCTCCATTGTGTTATCACCATCTAAATCGGCAACAGCTGGGGAAGAATGAACACTACCCCCTGTGGCATAGTCCCATTCTTTAGTGCCTGTATGGCTCAAACAATAAATATTATCATCCAAGGACCCAAAAATAATCTCTAATGTGCCGTCATTATCAAGATCAACGACAGCAGGAGAGGAATAAAGGGCTCCACCTGTACTATAATTCCACTCTTGGGCTCCAGTATGACTCAAACAATAAAAATGATAGTTCTCAAAAGAACCTACAAGGATTTCCAATGTGCCATCATTATCAAGATCAGCGATAGCAGGAGAAGAGCGAATGCCCAAACCATCTGGAGCGGTTGTATAGTTCCATTCTTTTGTGCCTGTATGACTCAGACAATAAATATTCTCATCACCACATCCTACAATAATTTCTAATGTACCATCATCATCTAAGTCAGCCACTGCAGGAGAAGACCAAATGCTATCATCTGCCTGGTAACGCCATTCTTCAGAACCAGTTGGATCAATACAATAAAGCCGGGCATCACCACCGCTCATCAACACTTCCAATGAACCATCCCCATCTATGTCAGCCACACAAGGAGAAGATTCAATGAAAGCACCAGTTGAGAAAGTCCATTCCTCAGAACCAGTATGACTGATACAATACAATTCGGTATCGCCAGCGGTCATCAACACTTCAAAGGTTCCATCATCGTCAAGGTCGGCAACACAAGGTGAAGATTTAAGCGTGCCACTTCCAATCTCAAAGTACCATTCTACTGAACCACTCTCACTGAAACAATAAACATTGGAATCCCATGAACCAACAAGAGTTTCCATCTGACCATCTTTATCTACATCTACTATAACTGGAGAAGAAGTAACTTGGCCACCTGTGGTGTAGTCCCAGAGCTGGGTATAGGCCATTTGGGACTCAAGTAAAGTCTCTGGTTCTTCATTATAGCCAACAACCACTAATAAACCACTGCCAAATAGAATTAAGAGTAGTACAATAACACCGCTTTTCCGAATAATTTCTGTCATCCCTTTAACCTCAAAGGTTTAATTATAATAATAATTAAAACTTATTAATCTTTTTTATATATGTAATCCTTTTATTATTTTTATTTATTCCTTCTTTTGATAATAGGCTAACAAATGTTTCATAAAAGATCATAACCAAAAAAAGGAGTTCTTTGCTTCCTTTTTAATAATTTTCTAAATAGTTACAATGTTTTTATTGTAATTCAAGTAAAAAGGATTAAAGAAATTAAGATATTTCTTCAATCATTGATTATTTTTATTTTCTTTTTCGTTTAGAGATAACAAGGGAAATAGCGGTTATAGTTAGCAAACTAACCAAAGTGACAAATGTTTTGAGGAAATCACCTTTTTTCGTAGAAGAAGGGGTGGTGCTTGTTTCAGGGGGTGTGGTCGTCTCGGGCGGCGGGGTAGTCGTGGGTGTCTCAGGGTAATCCAGAGGATCCGTCGGATCCGTACCCTCAGTCACCTCGGTATAATCAGAATAGCCATCAGCATCTGTATCAGGGTCAGTGGGATCAGTAGCGTAGGTTTGTTCCTCTCCATCTTCTAGACCATCAGCATCAGAGTCGGAGTCAGTCGGGTCGGTGAGATACCCATCGGAGCCGCTGGTCACCTCTTCCTGGTCGTCCAGCCCATCGTCGTCCGAATCAGGGTCAGTCGGATCCGTTTGATGAGTGTTGACTTCTTCGCCATCAAGTAAGCCGTCGTCGTCGTGGTCGTCATCTGTCGGGCTCGTGCCGTAAGTGTTCACTTCTTCGCCGTCCAATAGGCCGTCGCCATCATAATCCTCATCATTCGGATCGGTACCACAGCTTTGTTCTTCTCCATCAGTCAAATCATCATCGTCTGAATCGGGATCCGTGGGATCCGTTTCATAAGTATCACTACCTTCAGTTACCTCTTCCAGATCATCCAATCCATCGCCGTCCGAATCAGTGGCATTGGGGTCAGTATAATAGTTATCAGAACCCAAGAAGATCTCTTCTTTATCATCTATGCTGTCGCCATCGGAGTCTGCTTCATTGGGATTTGTGTAGAGGTTGCCGCTCCCGTCGGCATAAGGGTTATCCGGTTCATAGACCCCATTGATTTCCTCGTTATCGTCCAGCTCGTCCCCATCGGAGTCGGGATCATTAGGGTTCGTATAGTAGTTATCCTCCCCTAAATAGACCTCCTCGTAATCGGGCAGCCCATCAAAATCAGAATCGGGCTCTGTTGGATCTGTGTAGAGGTAACCGCTCCCGTCGGCATAAGGATTACTCGGTTCATATACACCATTCGTTTCCTCACAGTCCGGCAGACCATCCCCATCGGTGTCCACCCCCGGATTATCCGCCGGGTCATTGGGATCGGTACCAACAGTTACCTCCTCCCAGTCAGAATAGGTATCGTCATCGGAATCAGTATCAGAAGGATCCGTCTGATAGGTCATTATTTCCTCATAATCGTCTAAATCATCGTCATCGGAATCAGCATCCATGGGGTCACACCCAAAATTAATGACTTCTTCCCCGTCGGTTAACCCGTCATCATCGGAATCAGCATCAGAAGGAGAGGTACCGTAAAAGTCCTCGGTTAAATCATCGACTAAATCGCTATCACTATCCATCCAACCATTATTAAAAAGAGTGCCATGATCAGTATACCAAGGAGCATCACCAGATTGGGTTACACCAGTAATATCTAAACAATATACAGTATCACCAATGCTAGAACTAATGAGAATTTCATAAATACCATCATTATCAATATCCACAATGGTAGTACCACTATTAACATCTCCACAATCATAAGAAACAATAAGGTCTCCTGTATGTGAATAAATCCTTAATGAATCTTCTACTGGAGGGGCTGAGTCTTCAGTTTTTGTTAAGACAATCTCATAATCTCCGTCGCCATCTAAATCAGCAATAGTGGGTGAACCTCGAGAAGCTTCATCAAAAGATATTGGATCACCTTGAATACTGCCACTTCCATCTAAAATATAGGCCTTTTCACTTTTGCTTGTGACAACAATTTCCATATTATCATCAGCATCAAGATTAGCCACAGCTGGTGAACAGTACCAGCCACTACCTCCAGTATCATAAGACCAATCTAAGGTAGCACTTGATGAACCCCCTTCAACAACCCATAATTTATCCGAGGGGCCATTTTCATAAATAATCTCAAGCTTGCCGTCATTATCAATATCATTAATTATTGGTGCTAGACATGCATCATCATAATCATCATAAATCCATTGGAGGTTACCAACATGACTGAGACAGAACAAACCTATAGTGCCAGGGATTAAAACTTCAAGTTCAGGATCATCATCAATGTCAGCAATCGCAGGAATAAATTCGAAATCAACATTATCACTATGATGATATGGCCATCCATTTGCAACTGTTCCGTCATGATTAAGACAATAGACATTGCGAGAATCGGCACCAAAAACTGCTTCTAAATAACCATCACCATCAAGATCACCTAATGCTAAACCAATAGCACCATCAAAATCATATACCGAGTATGACCATTCTGTATCTCCACTCGAGTCTAAGCAAAAAATAGTATTATTTGATGTTCCATATTCACTTGCGAAAAGGATCTCTACTTCATGATCTTTATCTATATCGGCAATGGAAGCTCTTTTATTAATATGGCCTCCACTATAAACTTGCCATAATTCGTTTCCGTTTTTGTCTAAACACCAAAAATTGCCATCATAATCGCCTACGAGTACTTCTATATTGCCATCTTGATTAATATCAGCTGCAATAGGGGTGCCGCCATCAACAAAGTTTCCTGACCCGTCGAATTGCCACTTTACTACTAAACCTATTGCTCCTTGCACTTCCTCCTGCTTGATTATTAAACCACTTATAAAAAAAACACCAAATAACAACACAAAAATTAATAACAAAGATTGATTTTTTCTAGGAAGATTTTTTTCAATCATAAAAAAATTCACCCTCTTCTATAAGTATATTAAAAACAAGTAATCTTTTCATAAAAAAATTTTTTGGTTGACGAAACTGAGGAATTAATTCAAATGGTAGAATAGTTTTAACTACTTTTCAAAATATTTGCGGACTAAAAAGTTCTTTCCGTTAAATAGTCGTTATTTTTGATAGGGATTAAATTAATAATTTAATTCAAAAAATAAATGAGTTTCCAGAGAAAGGAATAGGCTGTTTTCTTATAATAAAAACAGCCATAAAGGAAGAAAAATATACGCTCATTATACTTTTTTCCAATGAATTATAAATTCAACCCTTCTTCTATCTTTTTTTTCGTTTATAGGCAACAAGGGAAATAGCGGTTATAGTTAGCAAACTAACCAAAGTGACAAATGTTTTGAGGAAATCACCTTTTTTCGTAGATGAAGGGGTGGTGCTTGTCTCGGGCGGTGTAGTCGTTGTAGGAGGTGGGGTGGTGGTCTCAGGAGGTGGGGTAGTGGTGGGTGTTTCGGGGTAATCCAGAGGATCCGTCGGGTCCGTGCCCTCGGTCACCTCGGTATAATCAGAATAGCCATCACCATCAGTGTCCGGATCATTGGGATCAGTGTTATGAGTTAGTTCTTCCCCGTCGTCCAAATCATCGTTATCGGAGTCAGGGTCAGTGGGATCAGTTAAATAACCATCCAAACCAGTAGTAACTTCTTCATCATCATCCAACCCGTCATTATCCGAATCAACAGCAGTAGGGTCAGTTTGATAGATATCAACTTCATCTCCATCTTCCAGCCCGTCACCATCAGTGTCAGGGTCGTTCGGGTCGGTGATATAGCCATCCGAACCGGCAGTCACCTCTTCTTGATCGTCCAAGCCATCAGTATCAGAGTCAGCTTCGGTTGGATCCGTTTGATAGGTATTGACTTCCTCCCCGTCTTCCAGCCCGTCACCATCAGTGTCAGGGTCGTTCGGGTCGGTGATATAGCCGTCGGAGCCGCTGGTCACCTCTTCTTGATCCGTCAGTCCATCATCATCAGAGTCAGCATCCAAAGGATCGGTTTGATAATTATTCACTTCGGCGCCATCTTTTAGCCCATCATCGTCGGAGTCAGGGTCATTGGGATCTGTCCCATAGGTCGCTTCCTCTTCATCCGTTAGCCCGTCGTTGTCAGAGTCTTGCCCGGTAGGATAATCATCAGGATCATTGGGGTCACTCCCAGCGGAGACTTCTTCTTCGTCGGTAAAGCCATCGTCGTCGGAGTCAGGATCCAAGGGATCCGTTTGATGGGTGTTCACTTCTTCACCGTCTTCCAAAGTATCGTCATCCGTATCATTGTCTGTGGGATCCGTGTCATGAGTTTGTTCTTCACCATCTAGAAGGCCGTCATCATCTGTATCTGGATCATTAGGATTGGTGATATACCCATCCAAACCGTTGATCATCTCTTCCAAGTCATCTAGCCCATCATCGTCAGAGTCAGGGTCAGTCGGATCCGTTTGATGAGTGTTGACTTCGTCACTGTCGTCCAGCCCGTCACCATCAGTGTCATTATTATTGGGATCTGTAATATAGCCATCCGAACCGCTGGTCACTTCTTCCTGGTCGTCCAAGCTATCGTCGTCAGAATCAGAATCCGTCGGATCCGTTTGATGAGTGTTGACTTCATCACCATCCGTGAGTCCATCACCATCAGTGTCAGGGTCGTTCGGGTCGGTGATGTAGCCATCCGAACCACTGGTCACCTCTTCTTGATCGTCCAAGCCGTCACTATCCGAGTCAGTGTCGGTTGGATCCGTTTGATGAGTGTTGACTTCGTCACCGTCGTCCAGCCCGTCACCATCAGTGTCAGGGTCGTTCGGGTCGGTGATGTAGCCATCCGAACCACTGGTCACCTCTTCCTGGTCGTCCAAACCATCGGTATCAGAATCAGGATCATTAGGATCAGTATTATTACTTTGTTCTTCGCTATCATCTAAGCCATCGTCATCGGAATCATTGTCGTTTGGGTCGGTAATGTAGCCATCCGAGCCGGTAGTTACCTCTTCCTGGTCATCCAAGCCATCACCATCCGAGTCAGGATCCAAAGGATTTGTATCGTAAATATTTACTTCCTCGCCGTCTTGGAGGCCATCATCATCAGAATCAGGATCGTTGGGGTCGGTTCCATAAGTCGTTTCCTCATCATCCGTGAGTCCATCCCCATCGGCATCATATTGCGGATAATCTTGAGGATCTGTAGGATCGGTGCCAGCTGAATATTCAGCATAATCATCATAACTGTCCCCATCAGTGTCAGGGTCGTTCGGGTCTGTGATATAGCCATCCGCACCACTGGTCACCTCTTCCTGGTCGTCCAAACCATCACTATCAGAGTCAGGCTCATTCGGGTCAGTACTGTGATCATTTATTTCTTCACCATCTAGCAAGCCATCGTTGTCAGAATCATCATCATTCGGGTCAGTACTGTGATCATTTATTTCTTCACCATCTAGCAAGCCATCGTTGTCAGAATCATCATCATTCGGGTCAGTATTATTGCTATATTCGTCTCCATCATTCAAGCCATCGTCGTCGGAATCACTATCATTTGGATCAGTGATATAGCCATCCGAACCGCTGGTCACCTCTTCCTGGTCGTCCAAACCATCACTATCAGAGTCAGCATCAGTCGGATCAGTGCCGTAATTATTAACTTCCTCGTCATCTAGCAAACCATCATCATCGGTATCAGTATCATTAGGATCAGTATTATGAGTAGCTTCTTCTTGATCCGTTAATCCATCATCATCGGAATCACTGTCATTGGGGTCGGTAATATAGCCGTCCGAGCCACTGGTCACCTCTTCCTGGTCATCTAAACCATCATTGTCAGAGTCAGAGTCAAAAGGATCAGTGTTATAGATATAAACTTCATCGCCATCATCTAATCCATCATTATCACAATCAGGGTCATTGGGATCAGTATCACTGAAAACCTCATTTCCATCACAATAATTATCATTATCGGAATCTGCATCAGAAGCATCAGTATTGTAATAGTCTTCCGTTAAAACATCCAAATAATCGCTATCCAAATCCATTCTCCCATTCCCGAATATTGTCCCTCGATGACAATACCAAGGAGCATCACCAGAAGCTGTCACTCCAGTCAGACCAAGACAGTGAAGCTTGTTATCGTCGGAACCAATAAGAATTTCAAACGTACCATCAGCATCAAGGTCAGCCACACACGGAGAAGAATGAATCGAACCACCAGTCGTATAGCTCCACTCTTTAGAGCCAGAATGACTAAGACAATAGAGCTTGTTATCGGTAGCACCCGCCAAAACCTCCATAGTTCCATCATTATCTAAGTCAGCTATGGCAGGACAAAAATCAATGCGATTACCCACCACGTAGTTCCATTCCTCACTCCCGGTGTGACTGAAACAATAAAGCTTATCATCGAAAGTACCAAATACTACTTCTAAAGTGTTGTCAGCATCCAGATCAGCTACTGCAGGAGAAGAAAAAACAGTATCACTTGTTTGTTGTTCCCACTCTTTAGTGCCAGTATGACTAAGACAATAGAGCCAGTCATCACCACCCCCTACAATGACCTCTAATGTCCCATCATTATCCAGATCAGCGATCGCGGCGGAAGACTCACAATTATCTCCGTGCGTTGTATAGCTCCATTCTTCTGAACCAGTATGACTAAAGCAATGAATCTCACCATCTCTTGCAGGTACCACTACTTCTAATGTCCCATCATTATCCAGATCAGCGATCGCAGGAGAATCCCCCCAAAGAGTAATACCGGTGTTGTATTCCCATTCTTTGCTACCAGTATGACTAATACAGTAGATCCTGTTATCCCAAGAACCCATGACGATTTCCATCGTACCATCATCGTCCAAGTCAGCGACCGCAGGAGAAGAATCAACATCACCACTAGTCGTATAGCTCCACTCTTCAGAGCCAGTATGACTAATGCAATAAAGCTCGTCATCATTAGATCCGACTAATACCTCAAATGTTCCATCATTCGTCAAGTCTGCAACAGCTGGAGTAGACCAAATACTATCACCCGTTGAGTAGCTCCATTCTTCTGAACTATCATGATTAATGCAGTAGAGCTTGTTGTCATCGGAACCAATCAGGATTTCTAATATTCCATCACCATCCAAGTCAGCAATCACAGGAGAAGTATAAACATCATTACCTAGTGTGAAATACCATTCTTCTGTTACACCCATTGCTTGGGGACTAAAGGTTCTTTGTTCTAGCGTTCCATGTTCTCCCGTTATTCTTAGACTAACTACAGAGCCTAATAAACTCACTAAAATAATAAGTATAAGTAAAATGTTTAGCTTAAAACCTTTCCTCAAAAAACCTTTTTTATTTTCTTTTTCGTTTAGAGATAACAAGGGAAATAGCAGTTATTGCCAACAAACTAATCAAAGTGATAAGCGCTTTGAGGAAATCACCTTTTTTCGTAGAAGAAGAGGTTGTGCTTGTCTCGGGAGGCGGGGTGGTCGTCTCATGGGGCGGAGTCGTTGTAGGGGGAGGAGTAGTCGTCTCAGGAGGGGGGGTAGTGGTGGGGGTTTCGGGGTAATCTAGAGGATCCGTCGGATCCGTGCCCTCGGTCACCTCGGTATAATCGGTGTAACCATCATCGTCAGAATCAGGGTCATTGGGATCAGTTTCGTACCCATCAGACCCTTCATGCACTTCTTCATAATCATCCAAGCCATCATCATCACTATCAGGGTCATTGGGATCAGTACCATACACATTTACTTCCTCCTCATCCGTTAAGCCATCGCCATCAGTATCTTGATTGGGATCATCATCGGAAGGATAATCTTCAGGATCAGTGGGATCAGTGCCAGCCGAATATTCTTCATAATCGGAATAGTCATCCCCATCAGTATCTGAGTCATTGGGATCGGTGATATACCCGTCCGAACCGCTGGTCACTTCTTCTTGATCATCCAAGCCGTCATCGTCAGAATCGACATCATTCGGATTGGTGCTGTAATTATTTATTTCCTCACCATCTAGCAAGTCATCATTATCCGAGTCAGCATTATTTGGGTCAGTAAAATAGGTTTGTTCTTCCCCATCGTCCAAGCCATCGTCATCCGAGTCGGGGTCATGGGGGTTCGTATAATAATCATCCTCCCCTAAATAGATCTCCTCGTAGTCGTCCAGCCCGTCAAAATCCGAGTCAGGTTCATCTGGATTAGTGTAGAGGTAACCGCTGCCGTCCGCATAGGGGTTATTCGGTTCATACACACCATTCGTTTCCTCACAATCTGGCAGACCGTCCCCGTCGGTGTCTACCCCAGGATTATCAGCTGGGTCATTAGGGTCGGTGCCAGCGTCTACCTCCTCCCCATCAGAATAGGTGTCATCATCCGAATCAGAGTCATAAGGGTCAGTCTCATAAGTGATTACTTCTTCGTAATCGTTTAGGCCATCAGTATCGGGGTCAGGGTCTGTGGGATCCGTGCCGAAGTTAATGACTTCTTCGCCATCTTCAAGGCCGTCATCATCATCATCGGGGTCAGTTGCGGAGGTGCCGTAAAAGTCTTCGGTCAGATCGTCGACCAAATCACCATCCGAGTCTATCTGACCAGTATTAAAGAGAGAACCATGTTCAGTATACCAGGGAGCATCGCCAGATTGGGTTGCACCAGTAATATCTAAACAATAAACGAAATTATAATCTGCTGTTAGTATTTCAAAAATACCATCATCATCAATATCAGCTACAGTGGTACTAATAAATCTAGGACTGCCACAATCGTAGGAAGCAAGTAACGTCCCTGTGTGAGAATATATCATTAAACTATCTTCAACAGGAGAAACTCTTTCAGGTTTTGTAATTATTATTTCATAATCACCATCATTATCTATATCGGCAATGGTTGGCGAACAGTATGTTCCTTCATCTAGTGATATATGATTTTCTTCGGTTGTTCCGTCTTCCCCTTTTAAAAAGATAAGTTCGCCATTGGTATCAGAGAGATAATTAGCTACTATAACTTCCATTTTACCGTCATTATCTATATCACCAACAGCGGGACAACCAAAAACTTGACCACCGGTATCATAAGACCAACCTTCCGTAACACTGTTAGAATCATCAACTTGATATGTTCTAACACAACCATCCTCACAACCAATGATAATTTCTTCTTCATCATCATTATCAATATTACAAATAGCTGGTGAGCCATAAAACTCAGCGTCTATATGGATTTCCCATTTTCTTGTTCCCGTGTGTCTTAAACAGATTAATTCATTTACCCCACCTCCACAATTTCCAACAATAATTTCTTTTTGGTTATCCCCATCTACATCTCCAACAGCGGGAATTACATGCATACATCCAGCATCATCGTGTACATAGGGGTTAGTCTGCCAATAATCTTCATTTCCATTATGGTCTAAACAATAAACTCGTTTATAATTGTCTGTAAATAAAATTTCAAAATATGAATCATCATCAATATCAGCAACGGTTATCCCCGTATAGGCATAATAGAATGAACCCTCAACATCACTATATGTCCATTCTTCTGCCCCCGTTGAACTCAAACAATAAACTGTTTTGTCATTATCTGCAAACAATATTTCGACTTCTTTATCGTTATCTATATCAGCAATAGTTATTCGAGTTTCAATTTCATGACCGGCACCAAAATCGTAAGACCAGTCAAGGGCACCTTGATGATCAAGGCAGAATAAGTTCCCATCGGAAAAAGCTGCTAAAACTTCCATTTTTCCGTCATGGTTTAGATCAGCAGCAATTGGGGTTGTGTGATGGGAAGAATAAGTTCCAGAATCATATTTCCATTTTAATGATAGTGCAATTACTCCTTGTACTTCGTCTTGATCTATAATTCCAGCAGTGATAAAAAAAAACAACTGGATAATAAGACTATTACAATTAATAATTTTTTTAGGTTTGAAAAAATACGCATGAACAACACCCTATTTCTAATAGTACAAATAAACATAGTTAGTAATTAATAAATAATTTTTGGTTTGAAGAAGGAGAAGAATCGGTTTGATTATCTTAGAGTATTTTTCGTACCCCAGAATCTTTCTTGTTTTTTTGTAATTTAGTTACTCCTCTCATTTTTTGGAGCATTAATTAAGGGAGCAATAAATGCAATAGTTCCACTTTAAAAAAAAGGAAAAAATGTAAGATGATCTCCGGGTATGAAAAATAGGAATTAATTATTTAAAATTATAATGAACTAAAAAAACAGTCTGTTTATTATTTGAATACAATGTATGATTTCCACTCGAATTTTTTCTGCTAATTTTTTCGAGAAATGAATGGCGGTATCTAAAAACTTATTTTTCAACAATTTTTATATTAAGCTATTCTCAAATACTTAGGTAGAATGATTATGAAGATAATTATTGATTCTTAAATTGAAGAGGGTATTCATAATTGACTTGTCATAAGCTTAAAAGAAAAGCGCGAAGAAAAAGGTGGATAAACCCCCTTAAATCAGCAGAGCTCTATTATGAAGCAGCTCAATGTTTTGAACGAGAGGGTAAAGAAGAATTAACCGCTAAAATGATTTACCAATCGTTAAAAATGTACAGCAAATGGTTGAGCAAAAATACTATTTCTGCGAATATTATAATGGATGATGTATTAAGAATTACTAAGAAAGGGATAAAAACCTTCAAAACTCACAATCCAGGGATAAATACTAAAACATTAAATAGTATTATAGGAAATCTTTTACTCTTAAAAGACGTGCAAGGGTATTTTGACTGGAAAAATAAAAGTGAAGCCGCCTTTCTGACCATTGAATTGGCTGAATTTGGTAGCAGGAATGGTCTTTTTTCAGAACAGCAAATCCAAAAGATTACCACTACTGTTGAAGAAATTGCGAATAGTTTAATGAAAGCTGGTAATGAGCTTCTCACGGGAGCGAAATTTATTGAGGCTTCCAAGAGGTTTCTTAATGCTTCTTTAATTTTCTCTAAAATTAACCAACCAAAAATGAATCTGGCTATGCAAAAATATGCCAAAGCTAAGAAATTAATCGGAAAAATGGCTTTGGGAGAAGATAAATATGATAAAGCTGCTTTCGCACTGAAAGACGCGTTTAAGGCATATCTTGATTTAGAGGATATTCCAGAAGCCTTGGACTGTAAAGCTTTATTAGAAAAGTCTCTTTCGAGGGGGAAAGAAATCTATAATGAGCAAGATAAAACTTCTTATAAAAAGATATTACTCCTCGAGGAAGAATTCCAACAGCTTTCCAAGTCATTGGCAGATCTCCAAAAGGCAAGAAAACCATCAATTATAAAAGAATCCCCAAAGCCAATAGAGGAAACAACTCCAGAACCTTTGAAATCCAACACTCAACAAATAATTAGTGCTAAAGGAGTAACCGGGAAACTACAGGATGCATCTATTGTTGATCTAAGAAAAGAAAAATTTGCTATTGAACAAACGATTGCTTCGATTGAACAGATGTATCGTGATGGTCTTCTATCCTCCGAGGATTTCGCCCGACTATTGTTAGGGAACAATCGGAAATTATATCAAATAAGTCACATTATTGAGGAACGAAAAAAAACAAATACGAGTTGAGTGAATTATAGTAAGAGTAGCTCTTTCGGAAGGTTGGAGTATTAATGGAAACGGTGTTATTAGCAAGTGATATTAATTCATTACTAGCTAAATTAGATAAAATTGTCCTGAAATATAATTCCTTAATTAATTTCGAAGTTAATCAAGGATTAATTGAATTAAGAGGAGAAGAATATTCTGGAACTAGTGAACGGATCTGTACTGAGATTATTTCCATGGAGAGATATTTAAGACGGGCAAAGGAACCAAAAATCCTTCCATTTAGAAAGGCGGTTGATGAAATACGGGAGCAGGTCCTCAAACTGAAAAAAGCTTATGAAAGTGATCCAAATCAAATTGATAAAAAAGAAGTCACATTAGCATTTGATTACATTATTCAAAACACCACCTATCTTAAAGAGTTAATAATAAATTTGATACGAATTATTGACATTTATTGGTATATGAGAGAAAAGGAAGAGACCTTTACAGGAACCAAGCCAACCGATCTGAAAGCAATAAATGCCTGGATCCAGAAATTTAGACACAACGAAAGATTGGACTTTCACCAATTAATAGCTAATTTTTATGAAACACGTCGTGGGGGTAGCGAAGAAATTTGGAAGGATCCTTTGCCTTGGGAAGATGTTTGTCCCTCCTGTGGCTGGCCTATTGGTTCTAAAGAGAGCATTTGTCCAAAGTGTCGTATGGAAATAAAGCGATGTGTTTTCTGTAATAAGCCAATTGATATTGAAGCACAAGAAGGAGTGGTTATTGTTACGGAGAAGGGGGAAGAACGAGAGATAATAGATCATTGTACAAATTGTGGACGAGGATTCCATTTGGAGCATATCCTTAATAATCTCAGAGAACATGAGCGGTGTCCTAATTGTGGGGTGAAATTAGAATTAGCCAAAACTCGAGATGATATTTTGGCCAGCTATAATTTCCAAGATCAAGAAGATAAAATGATTGAAATGGAAAATTTATTGCGAGAATTACATAAGAAATTTGAAAAAATAAGCCAAACGGTTGAAGAAAGAACAATTGCTCGAGAGACGGTAGATAAATTTTTCCAGTTTGAAGCTCATTTAAAGTTCATTAGTGATAAAGTCACTAAAATTGACACTACCACGGAAGAAATTAAGAAAGAGGTAAGGGTTGTTCGAGGATTACTCGTAAAACTGGATGATCAAATGTTAACGAGAATCACAGAAGCCCATAAAGATGATTCTAACTGGAAGAAGGGAGCGAGAATGGTTACAGAAGAAGCTTGTGGGAAAGGTTTGGAACTTATGGGAGAGACGGTTAGTGAAGGGTTGGGAATAAAACAAATATTAACGAAGTATATCAAGGACCCTACGGTAGCCTTATTGAAAGTTATTAAAGACTTCTTTGTTGAAAAAATGAAAAGTGAAGTATTTAATTTAAAGAACTGGGCAAAAGTAATTCAGTTTCTATTCGCAATAGCTTTACCATTAATAATCTAATTACCGCCAATAATTTTAATAACTCAGTTCGGAAAGGGAGAGCTCTAAAAAGAAAGAGATTGACTACTATCAAGTTACCTTTTTCTCACAAACCCTATTTGTGCATTCTCTACAAGCAGCTGCTTTTTGCTCCCATCGTTCGTTGAAAAGATCAACATATTGGTATATTTCATTTTTATTCTCAATATACTCCATATAATCATTTTTTCCACTTAAGCCAGTGGTAGTAAAATTGGCACTCCCAAATAGCACACTTTTTTTATCAACGATCATCATTTTCGTATGGATATTTCTACAGAATTTTACCGAGATATTAGGAATATCAGCTACAAGTTGTATAAATGTTCGATGATAATCATTTTTTTCACCAGGTTCTGTTGTCATAATACGGACTTTAACATCCCGTTGGGTAGCCGCTTCTCCCAATAATTCAAGCAAACCTATTTGAATATGATCCTTCTCTGTCTGAACCTCTCGAACATTATGTATTATGAAAACCATAATATCAATTGTTTGGGTCGCTTTTTTGATCAATTGTTTAACTTTAAGTCCGATATCAATAGATTCTAAAATTATCTCTATCCCCCTTTTTGAATCCTCGAGTGGGGGGGAGGAAGATTTAACAATAATTTGTTTAGATTTTTCTTGCTTCAGTTCAATAACCCTTTTTTCTCTAAAAACACTTCCCCTATCATCATCAATTATTTTGCTATGGCGCAAGTCAATCTGGCGAGAAATCTCACTCAAAGTCTTTTCTAATTCAGTATAAACTTGCTCAAATAATATCTCAGAAATATCAACATCAATTCGGGAAGAAATTTCTCTTATCGGCTGACGTTTTAATTTTATCGAAAGAGCGATAGCTTTACTAATGGCTTCTTTAAAAAAGCAAGTTTTATTGTGAGCTGATAGGTGTAGCATTAATTCTTTGATTTTTGATTTTTCATTAAAGTTTTTGAGTAAATCATAGGTAGTATCTTTTGACCAACCAAATTCATTATGGAATTCAGTTACTAAATCTTGAGGAATGAAAACTCGGTTTTGATCTTCTTTATGGCTAAATTCCTTCCGTTGTTTTAAGAGAAATTGGAATAAGATATATCCTAGATCTAATTTTTTGTGATATGCCTTCGAGGGATCAAGCTTGAAAGGTAAAACTAACAATTTCCATTTCTTTTCATAATGCTTTTTCTCTCGGTTCTGTAAAATACTCAAATCATAGGGTTCATAAGTTAACTTTAACTCAAGAGGGATTTCTGTGGGAGCTTTTCTCAAAGATAAAGTAATAGGTCTTATGAGGTGTTTTGAAGGGTTCATTGGTTGTTTATCAAAAGCCACATAATCATTTGGATAATCAAAAGAAATGACTCCACGAAACTCCTCAGGAGTTTCGATTGAATATTTAACTTCCTTGGCAATACCATTACCAATATTCCGAAATTCCAAGGTAAAAATCAATTCCTTTTGTTGATTGATTGAACTTAAAAGAATGATCTCTTCATCGGAACGGTGAATTCCACCGACAATATCTGTTATGATATTGGGTTCATGTAATTCTATTGGAAATTCTAAAGTATGGGGATTATTTCCCCGATAAGCAATCCACCTTTCAGAATCAGGAGAATTCTTCCATTGATAGTATAATTCAATTTCCCCCCTTCCTTCCCCTAATTTCTCAACAATCAAAGAAATAGTATCATACCAAATTGATGTTTCTTGATCAGTCACTGCTCGAGAGGATAGTTGGTACCAACCAGTTTCCAGCTTCGTATAAGGACCAGTTGGATCCACAATAGAAAGGTTATTTGATATTCTCAATAGGGGGGTTATATTAAATGCCTTAACTCGGTTATTATTCGTTAAAGCTACCCTTAATTCTATTTGTTCTCCGACTTCGACCGCTTGAGATATTTGGGAAATTAGAGTAGAACTAATTTTCGGCAGTTTTTTAACTATTTCAATGGGTATGGGCTTAACCACATATGAGCCATAATTTGTTTTAATGGTGAATGGCCCAAGAAAACCCTTTCCAGTAGCTAGTGGCTCAAATTTATAATGAATTTCTAAGAGTTCACTAGTATTATATCCTTTCTCAAATGTTGAGGGTTCCTTTAAAATTTGGTTTACCAGTTTCCCTTGACCATCTTCAATCTTAGTGATTTCCACCGGAATTAATGGTTTGATTATAAGATGAAAATCGAAGACGGTTCCTTCTTCAATAAAATCAAAAGTCTTCTCTAAAACGAAGTGTTTTTGAATATCAAAGATTTCTTGGGAATTAAATTCAACATATCCTGTAAGAACATCGAAATCCGGATGTGTTGGCCTACTTTTGTATAATAATTCATAGGGAACTTTGACATTGGTGACTCCTTTAATTTTATAACCAAAAGAAATTTCCAAACTTTCCCCAGCTTTAATTCGCGGGGCAAGATTAATATGGTTATTAGCTAAGTCAACTCCCAAGATAGTATCATTAAAATGAGTTTCTGAGAAAATAAAATCAATCTGTTCATGAGCTATTTCTAATCGCAGAGAATAGAGATCGGTCTTTGATTTGTTAGTGATTATGAAATAACCTCGCGAGCCAATATTGGGAAAATTAGTTTCTTCCACAAAGATTTTATGGTCAATTTGATCCGGTTGAAGAGGTATTATCCGATCTTTTCTTGATTCTTTTATTTGAATTCTTTGAGCCTTTTCCCAATAGCTATTATAAAATTCCTCTAAATCCTCCAGAATTTCTTTTCGAGCCCGGGATTCTTCATTAGAAACAGAAGAACCAATTTTTTTTTCTATTAGTTGAGCAAGTTTAGCAGAATTCAATATTACATTCATTTTTTTGAAAATTTGCATTATTTTCTCTTCTGCAACAAGATTATTAGAAGAGGCGTTAATAAGAGAATACTCCATTTTATTTGCATAGATAGTCTTTAACTTGGAGAAAATAGCTGGCCCCCAATTTTCAGGAAGCAGAGCAGAAACGAATAATGCATATCTCGGGTCCATATTTTCAAGGTCTTTATTCTTTCGTTTTATTACAGCAAAAACCAAAGTAACATCTAAGTTCTTCAATTTCTTAACATAGAGTGATTTATTTTCTAATTCTATATCTGAGGAGAAATTAGAGACAGTTATTTGATTCGAAGAACCATCTTCTTGAAGATGGTGAGAGAACAATAGTAGTTCATTAGAATAAGTAATTCCCATCGAATAGAGGATATTTTTATCGGGAAGAAGAGAAGGGTCTTCAAAAATTATTGGATAATCAATAGATGAATCTTTAAAGGGTTCAATGCCTTTATTACTTATCTTAAAA
This sequence comes from Promethearchaeota archaeon, assembly GCA_014729055.1. Taxonomy (GTDB): domain Archaea; phylum Asgardarchaeota; class Lokiarchaeia; order Sigyniarchaeales; family Promethearchaeaceae; genus WJKO01. Next base: position 18,068 of record WJKO01000639.1, read on the forward strand.
ATTTTAAAACCAGTATGACCACGGCCATAAAGGATCACTTCTTCCTCATTAAGGGGAAGAGAAACAATATTATTAAAACGATATTCCAACCCCTGTAAAAAAAACCTTGAAAGCTCGTGTTTTTCTTCCTTATCGATAATCAATAAAAGTAACCCGGAATCTTGGGGATTCATGGAAGCTAAATTAACAATCATATAAAATTTTGTTATAATAGAGGGGAAGAAAATTAAATCACAATCGGTTATCCGAGCGGAGGGCAATTGTAAATTATAATTACTTGAATCATATAATTCCTTTAATGTACCCGTTGCATATTCATATATGCTAAATTTTTGACTATCATAAAAAATGAAGAAGTTTTTACCGGCAATTTCTTTACATTTGCATTGGGTATTCCCAACATTTATTTTCCAATGCTCTAATTCAATCAACCTATTTCTTTCCGGGCTTAAAATGCATCGAGCTATTATTCCGTTACTATAGATAACTATTAGATCATTTGAGCCATTTTCGTCATTTCGAAGAGAGGTGATTTTATTGATAGAAATTGGTCGAGAAGCATAAATAGTTTCCTCTTGAACCCTTTCACCAAATTTGATATAGCCTATGCGTTTCTCCTTTAAAGAAGCTTTTTTGAGATAAATGAATTCAGGAATACCGCAAGAGTCAATATCTGCAATAATAAACTTCTCAGCAATTTCTTCGGGATAGAAATCATCCGAACTATATAACGAACAAAATTCCAAGTTATTTTACTCCTCGTTTTCGTTTTTAACCCCAAATATCTGTTTTAATGACTTTTCAGATTTTAATTCATTTTGGTAATGTAACCATTCTTTTCTTATTTTAGCCTTGTCATCTTTTTTAAGGTTCTTTAGAGCTTCTTTCACATATTTTTTCGCTAATTGTCTAACAATCTTAGGAGAAGAATCTTCGATGTTAGTTAATTCCTGTAAAGTAGTATAAAGTGGAGGGGTGTGGTTATAGTTTATGCATACAGCCAAAAATTCCATACTCAGCTTTTTGAATTGTCTTTTCTTATTAAATTTAAGAAGCAAAGATTTCAGTATTTGTATTAAGGGATTTTGGATTTCGTTTAGAAAATCCAAATCGGGTTCCGTGTTTTTCTTAATGGACAAAGAGTCCATCAGAAGGTCAGCTATGGATAAAAGATAATTAGATCTACTGGATTCACGAGGGAAAATTTGTTGGTGTTTGAGAAAGAAAGCAGACCAATAAACAATTAAAGATTCAATATTAAGAGAGGGAAGTTTCTTGTTAGCTCGGGCTTTGGATAAATATAATAAAAGATCAGTTAACGGTTTAGCATTAGAAGGAGTATGTTGAGTGCTCTTTATTAAGAGTAATACTGAATTATGGATAAATGCCACTAAATTTGTTTGATCTAATTTATCCCCTAATCCAATCAACCGATCTACTTGTTGCGCTAAATATGGTGTAAGATTGTCGACAAAGTCAGTAGTATTTTTTAAAATATTTTTATTAGCTAAGTCAACAAGAGCCCGATAACAATAATAATTTCGAATGAGGAACTCCTTTTTCAAATTATTCCGATTCAATGATTTTAAGAATTTATGATAAGAGTCAAAGTTTTGAAGAGTTGATGAATATTCAACGAGCCGATACAAATTACCGTAAACCTTTCGACCAATGAATAAATCATCCCTATCTTGAGAATAATAAAGACCAAGTAAATCAAACAATAAAAGGGTAACAAAGTTACTAACTTGCTTAGTTTGATTCTCTATCAAAAAGTCGATAATTTTATGGATATCAGATTCAATTCGATCCATTGGAAAATCAAAGTGTTCATCAAAAAGGTCCCCCCGATACTGGGAGAGTAGTTCTTGTTGTAAGTCAAAACGGGGGAAATTAATTCTCTTTACGAATTCGATAGTTAAATCAAACCAATGACTTTGGGCTTTCAACCACTCTGGTTGATGCTGAATAAGGATAGTTCTAATCTCAAACCAAAGTTTTTTCAATTCCTCTTTATCATCTTTGTGCGGGATTAATTGAAGGTATTTCATTAAATTATCATAAAATTCCTGGAAATCAGCTTTCTTCTTCTTGATAGGAATTTCCCATAAGGCTTTGTGGCAGTTCTCAGCTATTTTAAGATAAGGCTCTTTCCTCTCACATAATTTGGAAACATACATAATAATCTCGGAAAGATTCTTTTTATAGCCATAATCAAAAAGGATATTCGTTTTTTGGTATCTGAATTTTGCAATTTCTTTTAGAATTTGATCCGCCGCTAATTCTTGAGCTTTTTTAATAAAATCTTTATCCAGAATATTTACAATAAAGTTGAAAAGATTCTTTGGGGTCCAACTTGAGAAATATTGCTTGATAATATCAAATAAATATTCAAGTTCTTTTTGAGTTTCGACTTTTTCCAAATTACTTTTAGTAAATGAATTAATATTAATAGACTTTAATCCGAGCATGTTTATTAAAGAACTACAGATTTTTCTTGAAAAGAGACCAGTTTCTAAATAATTTTCTAATAATAATCGAGAAATTTTTTCGATTTCTTTATCTTGAAATAAATCACGAGAGGAATAGATAATATTGACTATCTCTAAAATTACAGCATTCACTAGTTCTGGTTTTTGGGCAACTTTTTCTTGGGATAAAATATTTTCAATTATCTGATAAAATTGATCGACTTTAATTGTATGATAATTAAGTGAACTTGCAAGGTTGTCGGTTAACTCTAGTACCAAATTCTCTAACTTATCCGCTTTAACCACAGACAATTGTTGAAAAATAACATCTCGATACCTTTTTTGTAGATCACGGATATTGACTAAAATTAGTGAACGAGCTGCCACCTGTTTATTATACTCTTGTGATAATTTTACAAGTTGTTGATTATATAAAGGCGAGATTTCAGTAAAGGCATTTTTAGCAAGCAATTTATTAATCTTATAATCAATCATGGGAAAGACAGTTGCTTGTTGAAGAACAAGATGATCATCAGAGAGATATTTTTTAAAGTGGGAAATTCTTTGATCCAATCGTTTATTAAATTGCTCTAATTTGGTGAATTCTTTATTCAAAATCATCCGAGTTATTAGTTCTGCTAATGGAAATTTTCGTTCACAACCATGAAAAATAGTGCCATCAAACCCAATTATGTTGAGATTCTTAGAATAGATCTTAGAATTTAATTTGGTTTGATAATAAGAAGGAGCAACAATAAGATTAAAGGGCAAATCTTCTTGAAAAGGTTCAAAATATTTGGTGACAATTCTAATTTTTTTGCGAAGAAAAGCCGGCAAATTGGCTAAAAGAGCGGTGAAGAAATGAAAACGATCAGGATCTTTTTGAAATGATCTCCCAAGCTCATCGACTTCTTCTTCAGAATTAGATTCAATAACAATAAGCTTTTCATTAGCAAGAAAGCAACTAATTATTGTTGAAAATAGATTATGAAGATCCTCCTGGCTAGCTTCAATGAATAAAGCACCATTATTTTGTTTCAACAAATCTTCTTTTAAAGGAACGGTGATATAGTTTTCCTCAATGAATTTTTGTTTTGATTTGGCAAAGCAATTAGTCTGTTCTAAATAGAAAGGAATATAGTCAATAGCTTCAAATTCTTCTTCAGTCAAAATAAGTGTGTGGGTTAAAAGGATAGACCTTCCCACATGATCTAACCCAGCATCTCTAACAAGAGCAACAGCAACCCGATTTGAAGGGAGATCATAAGATAGCAGAATTTTATTTACTTGAAATCCTGGTTGAAATCTATTAGTCGCAAACGAATAATTTAAAATAACCTTGTAAATCTCTTGGGTCTCGAGCAATTCCTTAGACTTACTAGTTACTTGTTGACCACTCATTCTCTCTGTTTTTGCCGAGGTATACAACAAATGTAACAAATGTAGATCTTTATTTTTTGACATCGGATTGACTTTCCTTCTCAGTGAATAATATAGTGATTCTCACTTTTTAATTATTATTCTTTTTCAAGGACTTCTTGTTCAAAGACTTCCTCCTCTTGTTCAATGACCCCTTCTTTATAAAGCAGATACTTTATGGGGAATAAGACATTTGATGGTTTAATGTTACTTTTGGGAGGTGGCATACTCACTGTCTCACCATCAATTGTTTTTACAATTTTTCCCCCCGTAGAAGAGAGAGCACAATAAACGACATCATCGGTAATAGATTTGGCTAAGAGACAAGGGAGAAGATATTTATCCCGAAAATAATCATCAACTTTTTCTTCAGGCAATTCTTCTTCATCGTTTTTTGAAACACAAAGAAAAATAGTTAGATCGTTATTTTTTTGTTCTTGATTCATTTTACAAATCATATATAATAGATTTCGCAATAACACTTTCTGTTTTTTCATTCTTTCTGGCCTTTCACCTGCCGTTGTGACTTCTGTCAAGGGGTCTAAGAGAAAGATGAAAGCTTTACTTTCCGAGATGATTTCCTCTTGCCGATTAAAGAGAGCTTGCATCTTTGGGTCGAGAGGTTTGGTGAAATCTTCAGCAATAATCTCAGGATCGTATAATTCCTGTAAATCTTCACCCGAAACATCATTGGTTGAAACTGTAAAAGCTAATTCGCCAAATTTTTCTCGATATAATAGGTTATATCGTAGACCAAAAACAATCCTTTGAAATCTTCCTTTAAAAGTTGGCGGGGGCCAAATTTGTTGTTCATAAATCATTTTATTTAATTCTTGTAAATACGTATAACTTTCACCATATTTAGTCATCGTATCAAGGGATAAATAATCTTTTAATTTTCGTGTTTTAAGCTCATGAAAGAGTACTGCTAGATAAACAGTTTTCCCGGCACCAGTAGCACCAAAAACAGCAATATTATTTTTTATGCTATTGGTATTATTGGTCACTTTTCTATCTTTATTTTTCTTTGGGTGTTTATTTCCCCGATTTTTCTTCTCTTTTCTTTTTTTAAAGATCAAAAAACCACCTCATAAATACAGAAAACTAAATAAAATATTCTAAGGGATCAGCAATATTTTTTGGTTGTAAATTTTTAGGTACTTTAGGGATAGATTTGTCACCTTTCTTAATTACGTCTATATTTTTTCCTAAAGAATAAAGACTAAAAAAACCTACATTTTCGCAAGAAAAACTTTGCCAACTATAGGTTAAGGGAACCAATTCTGCAATATACTCTTCAATTGTTTGATTGCTTAAAAAGACTTGATCAGCTTTACTCACAACAAATACGATTGGAGTTTTTAATAAAGCCGATTTGCTCCGACCAGCTTCTATAGCACGAGCAATTCGTAATAATAATGAATCTTGGTCTATTTTACTTTGACGAAAAGGATCGATCAGAAAGATAAAGCCTTTAGCTTCAAGAATAATTTCATCTATCAATTCTCTTACTGATGTTTGAGAAGGTACCTGGCTTGTTCCAGAAGGATCTTTATCTTCTAAAGGAGAATCTTCTGAGGTCTCAATTATCCCTTCAGGATTTTTTAAGGATAGGTAGTTTTTAGGTTTAAAACAATTTTCTAAACTTTCACCAGGAAAATCATAGGTCCAAAGCGAGAAAGCCCTTTCCCCCTTCTTAGCCCCTCTTTTATACATCAGATGGAATTGTATTCTTTCACATTCATTGGGGCGTGTTGGTCGAGGGAGTTCTTGTCGTTCGTATAACAATTTAACCTTTTCTTCCAAGTATTCATAGGAAGAAGAATAAGGATCAACTTTTACGGCTAACTTGCTGTCATATCCTTTTGATAATTCCCTAAAAAGAACGGTTAAGTAAATAGTCTTACCAGAACCAATACCCCCAAATAGACCTATTTTATCATATGGTTCAACCTTTCCCGACATAATTAATCGAGAATAATTATCATTTCATAATTATAAATGTTTTTTTTGAAACAAAGGAATCGTTGATATAAGATGAGACAGTAAAAGGACAAAACTATCCTGGGAATCTTCTTCTGACAAAAGCAAGGATCTTGATAGAGATCTAAAAAGCTTGAGAAATAAAAACTAAAGGATTGTTGACCAATCATGAACGGAAAAAAGTACTAATACTCAGGATCGAACCAAGGGTAGAAATGTAACATTTTTTCGATTGTATTCTCAATTCTGATTTAATAACATTTATTAATTTTTAATTATATTTTTATAAACAATAAATAGATTGCCTTTAAAGGTTATTAGAATACATATACTTTGAGTGGTAAATGAAATGGGATTTCTCCATAAAATTTTTGGAAAGAAAAAACTTAGTGCTAGTGAATTAGATGCAGCCAGAGAATCTTTTTTTGATAGTCGATTAGATGTTGAGGATAGAATTAGAACATTAAAACGGGAAATCAAAAAAAGCTATTTGGCTGGCAAAGAACCTTCTCCTGCTAAATTAATTGCTTTAAAACGAGCAAAAGTAATTCATGAGCAGTTGGTTGGTTTAGAAGATACCTTGGAAGGAATGGCTATTGAAGCGGAAGTGAGCTCAGCATTAGATGAGATTAATCAAGAAATGCCCAATTTAACTGAGCTTCTTCTACAATTCAGTGAATCATCCAATTCTATTCTCAGGACAACCGATAGGTTAACAAAAGTACAACAAGATTACTTAAGAAAAATGAAAAATATGATTGCTCAAGATGAAATAAGGTTAGAAACTCAAAAAGAGGAGATGGTTTCTTATAAAGATGAAGTTCTTCAGGATTTACAAGCGGATATTATGGAAGAATTAATTATTGAAGATCCAGAATTTGCTGAAGAGCTTAAAAAAATTAAGGAACAGGAAGAAAGCTAAGGAGGAATGAAAGATGAGATTCTTGAAAAGAAGGAAAAAAGTTACTAAGGAAGACATTGAAAGAGCTATTGAGATTATCGATGACAAGGAATTTGAAATTATAAGTCGTTTAGGAACCTTGGAGAGAGGAATTAAAGAGATATTCCTCAAAGGGGAGAATCCGACTATCCCAAAAATGATTGCTTACAAACGAGCTAAACTTTTAGCGAATATTATTGAAGGCTTCAAAGACACTTTGAGAGGAGTGGCATTAGAAATTGATATTAAAGCTGACTTTGATAAAATTAAAACAGAATTACCAAGTGTTTTTGAGCTCATTAATTCCTTTCATACCTCATTAACAACCTCCAATCAAAACATTGAGCAACTAATTAAAATGCAAAGAAAATATGTCACAAGAATGGATAGATCTATTCATCAAAGTTTAGCCCGTATGGAAGATATGTCCGAGTCTGTTGAAGAGATTAAAAGGGAATTCTATGAGAAAGAAGGAAAAGCAATCTTAGAAGAATTGATGGCAGAAGATGCGGAATTTGCTGAGGCAATACCCGCAGAATTTAAGCGGAAATAATAACCGGGGTTGAGAAAGGTTGAGTGAATTTCAAAAAGTGTCTTTGTATAAAGAGAAAGCGTTGGAAGCCTTAAGAGAAGATGAAAAACAAATAGCAAAAAAATATCTTCAAAAAGCCATAAAATATTTAAAAATTCTAGAAATAAAAGCGGAACCTTCTTTAAAAAAAACTTATCAAGCGGTGATTAAAAACTATCTAACCATTATTGAAAAAATTGATGGAGAGAAAGCTTCTTCAAAGAAAATTCAACAAAAAATAGCCCTTCAAGAACCGGCCCAATCTAGCGTAAAAGATATTCCTAAAGAATGCCAAGCGAGTATTATTACGACTTCTACTACCTATAAGGATCTTGCTGGGTTAGATGATTTGAGAAATGAATTAAAAAAGACAATAATGTGGCCTTTAAAGCATCCCGAAAAAGTGAAGAAATGGAAATGGAAGGGAGTAAAAGGGATATTAATGCATGGCCCGCCTGGTTGTGGGAAAACCTATCTAATTAAATGTACAGGTGGAGAGTTTCAACTACCAATTATCAATCTTAATCCTTCACAAGTATATTCAAAATACGTAGGGGACTCACCAAAAGCCGTAAGAAAAGCCTATGGATGTGCTGAAAAAATAGCTCCAAGCATTGTTTTTGTTGATGAAATTGATAAATTAATAACCAAAAACGATTCCTCAGGAGTGGTTGTTCAAGTGCAAAGTGAGTTTCAACAGATACTCAGTGGCTTGAAAGAATCACGAACAATAACCATTGCAGCAACAAATGCTCCATGGGATTTAGACCCAGCATTAATAAGAAGAGGAAGATTAGGGCATATTGTCTATGTTCCTCCCCCCGACCAACAAACACGAAAGGATTTGTTCAAAATCCATTTATCGGGGGTACCACTTGATAAATCCATTAATTTCAAAGAATTAGCAGAATTAACAAAACCTAATGAAGAGTCTGGTTGGCGTTATTCCTGCTCAGATATTGCCGAAATGTGTCTAAGTGCGTGTGAGGAAGGGTTAAGATTAGAGATTGAACAAGAAACAGATCAAGAAATAAAAATAAATCAAGAATTAATAATAGATGTGATTAATAATACTAATTATTCTATCTCACCAAAAATGATCACTCAATATAAAAATTGGGAAAATAGAGCTAAAGAAAAACTCTAGGAGAATGAAAAGAATGTTTCGTAGTAAAGAAAAAAGAATTGCACAAGCAAAAGAGAAGATTGGAAAAAAAGTTAATCAGCTAAAAGATATAAAGAAAAAGAATAAACAAGAAGAGATTTTAGTGGACATAATTAAAATTGCTAATAAATTTGACCATGAAGACCGGTTAGAGATATTACAGACAATAGAACTTGAATTAGCGGAAGTTAGTCGGTTTTGGCGAGGACGAGCATTAAACGAAGATAAAAGACTCGAGACAATTATGCAAAAAATTGGAAAAATTCAAGATTTAGGGGAAGAGATTATTGATCGAAATCTTGATTTAAAAATGGAACTAGATGACCTTATTGAACAGGCAGAAATTATTGGCACGAATATTCTAATTTATCAAAGTGAAAAAAGCTCTATTAATATTCTAAAAAGACGTATCGGTCCAGTGATATTAGAGGGAGTAGCGGATCCAGTAACAGCAGTGACAAAAATTAGAAGGGAACAGACCAAGGATTCTTATAAATATGAACAGAAGACGGACCGGTTAAAAGAACAAATAAGAGGTTTCAGAAAGGATAGACGAGTAGAATATCGAAAAAAAGTAGAGGACAAAAAGAAAATAGCTGCTATGCGTAAAGGTCTTGATTCAGAAAAAGAAGAAATTGATATTAAAAGGAAGGAAAGAGAAAAAATCCGGGAATTATTTATTGATGATAATGAAAAAATCTAATGACTAAAGAATAGGGGATTTAGCTAAAGAAGTTTTGTCGTAGTTTAGCTCTTATCCCCTTTTTCCAAGTATTTTGATTATTATAACTCTGGTCAAACTAAACAAACAGCTTTTCAATTTTTTGGCTAATTTATCATTTTTGGAATAAATTAAGTTCTTCTTTTCCTTAGGATAAAAACTCTTGAGCTAAAAATTTCAAATGAAAAAAGATAAAGAATAGAGAAAATAAAGAGACTAATTTCTTAAAAATTAATGTACAAATTTTTAGTGCATTATTTTTTAAGAAAACAGTTTATAGGCAAAAGCCTATAAACTAAAATTAGTCCCATAAATTAGCGATTCATCAATCTCATTTAAGAGACGGTTACATATTTCAACGAGAGAAACAAAATTAAGTCGTTTACAAATTTTAAGCAAACTTTCCAGATTGTTCTTAATCTCTGAAATTTGGATAGGATCCTTAACTGGCTCATTGACCAGTCTCTCTATTTTTTGTTCTAGTTCTAATAAATAATCATTAATTTCTTTTTCAGTTACTAACCAAATTTCCTCTCCTTTAATTGTAACAACTTTCTTTTTATCTGCTAAATGGTGAATTTCGTTGTAAATTGTTTTGGACGAGAGATTTCCTTTCGTTTCAGCAAAAACTTCTTCAATAGTTGTTTGTCGCTTACTTTTAGCTTTTAATCTTTTTAAAGCTCGGACAATTTGATTCTCTGGTCGGTGATATCTCCGGATTAACAACCAGATGGTTAATGAAGCTATTAAAATTACACCAATTCCCGAACTTATTAAAGAAATGAGGAGAATTCTTCTATCTCGGGCAGGATTATCATTGGGGTTATTGGGATCATTTCCTTGTGTAACCTCTGAATAATCAGAAGCACCATCATTATCACTGTCTGCTTTGTTCGGATCGGTTTCATAAAGATTCACTTCTTCCCCATCCGTTAAACCATCAGCATCAGTATCAGCCTCTAAAGGCAATGTTCCAAAATTATATTCTTCTAAATTTGTTAAACCATCCTCATCAGGGTCATCCGAAGCATCATCTACGATTGGATTAGTGGAGTTATAATGTTCCCAAGCATCTGGCAATAGATCCCCATCAGTGTCAATGTTCTTTGGATCAGTTAAAAGAGAGTATTCCTCAACATTAGTTAATCCATCTGCATCAGGATCTTCCGCAGAATCATTAACTAAAGGGTTCAAACTATAAAGGAACTCCCAAGCATCGTCCATTGTATCATCATCAGAATCGGGGTCATTAGGATAACTTCCAAACAAAAATTCATCAATGTTCGTGAGTGTGTCATTATCCAAATCTTGTTGAGCATCATTAATAAGAGGGTCAAGGCCAAAAGATGCCTCAAAATTATCAGGCATTTCATCTGCATCAGTATCTACAGTAGTAGGATCTGTCGTTAGAACATTGATTTCATAAGCATCTAATAGAGTATCCCCATCAGTGTCATTGGTGTTAGGATCGGTGAAATAACCATCTGCTCCTGTAAAAATTTCCTCCCAATCGAGAATAGTATCATAATCACTATCATTATATAAAGGATTAGTATAGAAATAGCCATCTGTAGCGAAGGGATTATCAGGAGAAGAAATGCCATGGACTTCCTCACCATCTAATAGTTTATCCCCATCAGAGTCATTATTATTAGGTAAAGTGTTTCTTTCAAACTCTTCTAAATTAGTTAAGCCATCACTATCCAGATCCCCAGAAGCATCGTCCTCAGTCGGGTTAAGACCATTAGATACTTCGTAAAAATCACCTATACCATCAGCATCAGTGTCTGAATCCGTTGGGCTAGTGAAATATGTTAGTACTTCCTCACCATCATTCAAGCCATCAGCATCAGTATCTGCTGTCCAAGGATCAGTTTCGTTATCTTGCTCCTCAAGGTTCGTTAAACCGTCACCGTCCAAGTCCTCATTAGCATCACCAACTAATGGATCAGTTTCATAATCAACTTCCCATTTATCCAAAAGACCGTCAGCATCTGTATCAGCTTTTTGAGGATCAGTACCATTTTCAAATTCGTTATAATTACTTAAACCATCAGTATCAGCATCTGATGATCCATCATCCTCTAATGGGTCAAGCTCATTATTATATTCCCAGCCGTCAGGCATTCCATCAGCATCGGTATCATTATTGTTAGGATCGGTACCAATTAATTGTTCTTCCTCGTAGGTTAGACCGTCACCGTCATCATCAATATTAGAGGGATTACTCGTTTCATCTAATGGATCAGTACCAGCACTAACTTCCTCACCATCAGAGTAACTATCGCCATCAGAATCCTCAACTAATGGATCGGTTCCGTAATCATTAACCTCTTCACCATCAGTTAATCCATCACTATCGGAATCTTCAGCGTTAGGATCTGTATTGTTATCGTATTCCTCGAGATTAGTTAGCCCGTCTGTATCGGGATCATTACCACTGTCGTCACTGTCTGGGGACAAGTTATTATCAACCTCCCATTTATCGTCCATACCATCGCCATCGGAATCTGTCGATTCTGGGTTGCAATTGTTATTGTATTCTTCAAGGTTAGTCAATCCATCTCCATCAAGGTCTCCATTTGCATCATTAGTTAACGGATCAAGAGTATGATCAATTTCCCAGCCATCAGGCATTTCATCGTCATCAGAATCGTCATCGTTGGGATAAGTATTATAGTCATTATATTCCTCAAAATTGGTTAGACCATCAGAATCCAAATCCTCAGAAGCATCATTTTGAGTTGGGTCCAGATTATAGTCAACCTCATAACCATCAGGCATCCCGTCATCATCATGGTCAGCATCATTGGGGTCAGTGCTATAGGTATTAACCTCTTCACCATCCTTTAGGCCATCATCATCAGAATCAGCATCTTGAGGATCCGTACCATAAGTGTTCACTTCGTCACCATCAGATAACCCATCGACATCACAATCAGAATCATTGGGGCTTGTACCATAAATGTTCACTTCGTCGCCGTCAGATAATCCATCATCATCGGAGTCAGAATCAGTAGGAACACTGCCGTAAGTGTTCACTTCGTCACCATCAGATAACCCATCATCATCAGTATCAGGATCCGAGGGATCAGTACCATAAGTATCTTCTTCAGAAGTCGTTAAGCCATCACCATCTTCATCAAGGTCTAATTGAAAAATATGCATAGTTGTTGATTGATGGCATAAATAAATATAATCATTATATGTATCAACTCCACCACCATTAACATCCCCACCATCAAAGGATGCTATCTCCGAAGGAGAAGAGGGAGTAGAAAAATCAATTACTGTTAATTCTTTATCTGCAGCCTCAGTGCCTCCTCCAATAAACGCATAATTACCATCACAAGCTAAATAATAACCTCTTGTAACCGAGCAGGAGCCCAGAGTTGTTGGGGAGGCAGGATTAGTTATATCAATAATAGATAATCCACCAGAAGTTAATACATAGGCATAGGAACTAATAACAACAATATCTAATGCTGTTCCACAGGAGTGTTTTTTAACATGGGTAGGATTACCCTTATCTTGTATATTGAGAATCTCTAAACCGGCATTAGCAATAAAAGCGTAATCTCCTGAGACAGCGACACGTCTATAATCATCAGAGGAATCATAAGAGCCAACGTAGGTAGGATTGGAGGGGTCCGAAACACTAATAATGACAAAGCCATTAGTTCGACAGGTTAAATAGGCATAGAAACCACTTACAAAAACCCCTTCAATGGAAGCATAGTCACTATATTCTCCTATCAAAGAAGGATTATTTTTATCGGAGCAGTCGAAAATTAATAGTTTTCCGGTAGTAACAAATGCATAATTGCCGCTAACAACTACTTCCTTGGGATAGTCGTCTGCTATCTCGATTTGACCAATAATCTCAGGATCACTCGGCGTTGCTAAGTCTGCAATCAAAAAATGTGCCGATGAACCAGCATTAGTTGTAACAATATAAGCATAAGAGCCGGAAATAGCTATATCTCTGAAATTCCCTAAAGCATAAGAGCCGGATAGTTGTCCCACCTCCACAAGATTCTCAAGAGTGTCTTGAGGTTCAACTTGTAAGGGGGAAACATAATCGGATATCACACTAGCCGACCCTTTATTTTGTATATTTTTTTCAGAGAAAAAATTATACGGGGAAAAACTTTGACTTAATATCGGAGCAATTATAATTATTAAAAAGAAAAATGTTTTAAATTTCTTACACAACATCTCATTTACATCCCATATTTCAATAACAGTATTTTACTTTTATTGTTGTTATATATGTATTTTTTGAAATCAGTAAATGAAGCGAATAAATTATAATATAGATTGAAAAGTTTGATTCTTAATCATTTATGAAAGAATGAGAAGAACATTATTGCAATCCAAAGATAAACCTCAAGGCAAAAAAAGCTATTCACATAGGCACAGTTAGGTGCCTATGTAAACTATCCTCTATCAATTAGCAGAATATTTTATTTTTTCATGAAGATTATCCTCTAATTCCTTAGTTATTTTTAGCAGTTCATTGAGCTGTAATTCCTGACAAAGAGCTTGAATACGCTCTGTTTGAATTACTAATTCTGTGGCTTTTACTGCATCAATAGCTGATTTATCTTTTATATAGTCCTCAATCTTTTCTATTTTTTCAAGCAAATCATCCACCGTTAAAAGCCAAATATGATTATCTTGAAGGATAATATATTTCTTCTTTTCATGTAGCTCTTTAACGATCTGTTTTAATTCTGAAAAACGTATGTCGGTTTCATGTAAAGAATATAATTCATTTAAAGAGATCTTAATATCAGGCTCGTCAAAACCTCTTGCTAACTTAGGAGCGGATTTTGGTGCCATCATTTCGGCTTTCATTGTTTTTAAGCTACGAATGACTTTTTGCTTCGGACTATTACGCCATTTGAAATAAAATGTAAGACTAGCTACCAACATGAGAGTTAGAGCTGTTCCTATCGTGATCAGAATTATTAGTCGGTTTCTTCTATCTCGAGCAGGGTTATCCTCGGGGTTATTGGGATCATTTCCTTGCGTAACCTCTGAATAATCAGAAGCGCCATCATTATCACTGTCCGCTTTGTTCGGGTCGGTTTGATAGAGGTTTATTTCTTCAGAGTCAGTTAACCCATCACCATCCGAATCTGCATTCTGTGGATCTGTACCGTTCAAAAATTCATCATAATTTGTTAGGCCATCACTATCAGGATCTTCCTCTGCATCAGCAACTATAGGATTAGTAGAATTTCCATGTTCCCATTTGTCAGGGAGGAAATCGCCATCTGTGTCTTCACTTTGGGGATTGGTATTTAAATTAAACTCTTGAAGGTTAGTTAACCCATCAGCATCTGGGTCTTCCATTGCATCATCTTGTAGAGGATTTAATTCATTAACATATTCCCAGCCATCAATCATTTCATCTGCGTCAGTGTCATTACATAGTGGATCGGTTCCGATTTCAGATTCATTTAGATTAGTTAAACCGTCCGCATCAGGGTCTTCCGCGGCATCATTAATTGTGGGATCAGTGCCATTGGTTACTTCCCAATAATCAGTGAGTTGGTCACTATCCGTATCTTCATTATTGGGATTGGTAACATATCCATCGCTACCAAGCCTCACTTCTTCATAATCATTTAGCTGATCATTATCCGAATCAGGAGCATTTGGATTGGAACAGAACCCATCCACCCCCTCAAATATTTCTTCCCAATCAGTTAACGTATCATTGTCAGAATCACTCTTCAAGGGATTGGTTAACAAATAACCAGTTGTATTGCTATAGGGATTATTAGGACAAAAAATTCCCAACACTTCTTGCCCATCAGAAAGATCATCCGTATCAGTATCATTATTGTTAGGCTTACAATTTAACTGATATTCCTTTACATTGGTTAAATTATCATTATCTGGATCTAAGTGTGCATCAGCTACATTTGGGTCAAGCCCATAAGTTATTTCAAAAAGATCATCCATTGTATCAGAATCGGAATCAACACTCAAGGGATCAGTATTATGACTATTAATTTCATCTCCGTCTGTCAAGCCGTCATCATCAGAATCGGGATCATGGGGATTAGTGCCTTCAGTCATTTCGTTAATATTAGTTAAACCATCAGTATCAGGGTCATTAGTATCGTCTTTAGTAGTTGGATTCGTATTATTCTCTACTTCCCAAAGGTCATTCATACCATCGTCATCAGTATCTTCTTTTTGGGGGTTTGTACCTTCGGTATATTCTTCAAAATTAGTTAAACCATCAGAGTCATCATCATCATTTGCATCATTAACAGTAGGATCAGTACCATGTTCTTCCTCCCAAGCATCATCCATCCCATCTCCGTCAGTATCACTTCCTATAGGATTAGTGCCATCGAGGTACTCTTGAAGGTTGGTAATTCCATCACTATCAGCATCAGCAGCTGCATCAGAGTCATCTAGAGGATCAAGATTGTAAAGGTTCTCCCAACCATCAGGCATACCATCATCATCTGTATCTGCGTTCTTAGGTTCCGTTCCCAAAGTGTATTCTTCCAGATTAGTTAAATCATCGGAATCGGGGTCCTCCCCTGAATCATCAGTTTTTGGGTCCAGGGATTTTTGAACTTCATAACCATCTGGCATTTGATCATCATCAGTATCACTGTCTGTGGGATCAGTCAAACTGGTGTCAATCTCGTAACCGTCTTCCAAGTCATCGTTGTCTGTGTCATTATCATTTGGATCAGTAATATAACCATCCTCACCCTCAACAGTTTCTTCTGCATCAGGTATTCCGTCGTTATCAGCATCAGGTTGAGGTGCTCCAGGATAATCATTTTCATCTAAGGGATCAGTTCCATAGACAGCTATTTCATCATAATCCGAATAAGTATCATCATCGGAATCGTTATCATTAACCTCTGTTCCGATGCCCATTTCATAACCATCGGTAAGGTCATCATCATCCGTATCTTTGAAAATCATAGCGGCAATATTTTCACCTTCAACACTATTTTCTGAAGCAGCGGTATAGACATTTCCATCCATATCACAGTCAATGCCATACAAGTCAAGCCTATTGCTTGCGGCTGACCAACTCCATATGAAATTTCCATCAGAATTAAATTTTTTAATTGAATCATATGCGGATACATAAAGAATATTGCCGTCAAAGGCAATATCTGTTCCAAACTGACCCTGCCAAGTTTTGTTCCATAATTGCTCTCCAGAGTTAGAATATTTTAGTAATACACCATAATCCCTATTTAGTTCTCCAGTAACATAAATATTATCGGACGGATCACAATTAATCCCGTAACCAAAATCTTTGTCCTCAGTGCCACAATATTCTTCCCATTGATATGTCCCTGTGGAATCCCATTTAACTAAAAAGAGATCAAAATGACCAGAACCATATGATTCAGTCAACCCTGTTAAAAAGATATTATTATTGGAGTCCAAAACTACTCCGTAACCATAATCTTCCAAACTACCACCCCAAATCCTTTCCCATTGAAATGAGCCAGAAGAGTCAAATTTTACTAGCAGGGCTTGATAAGATGAACCAGAAATGTAAACCTCTCCAGCCACATACAGATTATTATTAGCATCCAGTACTACATCCCAGCACCTTTCAGTTCTATCGGTTTCCCCCCAATTCTTTGCCCAGAGTAATCCTCCAGCAGAGCTATATTTTAATAGAATTAAATCTTCACCTTCAGTTCCAACCACATAGATATTTCCGTTGCTATCAACAACTACTCCTTGTCCTTGAACTTCATCGTTACTGTCACCATAGGTTTTATTCCAAATCAAGTCACCATTAGTATCAAACTTTGTTAAGAAAGCATTATCTCCTATAGCTAATGATACCCGAGAATAACCAGTCGCATATAGATATCCAGAATTATAACACACTTTTTTTGCTTCATCAGGAAGTGAACTACCCCAGGTACCATTTATTGGAGAAAAATAATTCTCATCAGCAAATTTACTGGGAATCAATTCACCAGGATTAGACAGGCGTGAGGTTTTTGCATTCGAGATAGCTAGTTCATCCTCATTAAATATTTCCTCATTATGAGGAATAAAAAATAAACTCACTAAATAAACAAGACACAATATAACTCCAAATTTATTTTTACTAAACCATTGCCATTTCATTTTAAGACCCTTCTCTAATTGAGAAAATCACTACAAATAAATTATTACTACCATCGTTAAATTACATAAATAATAGCTAATGACTTTTAAAAATTATCGATATCTGCATGAGCTTCTTTATAGGTTAGATGAGAAAGGATTAGCAGAGAGCTTAATCTGAGTATTCATTAGTAACTAAAAATGGTGTATAAAAAAAGAGAGGAGCATTAGCCTTTTTCATATACCGAAAATTAATTAAAATAAAAAACAAAAATAGTGATACCTTCTTTATTACGAGAAAAGGTATAGAAAAAATGAGGAGGTTATAAATTGAATAAAAAAATTATAAAAATATTAATACAAATAGCATTCTTTTTTCTTGTGTTTTCCTCAATAGTCAACAATGGGATTTCTATAAAGGACAATTATAAAACTAGTTTTAAAACCCAAGCCCAAAAAATAGATTTCATTCCTACAACAAATCATGCAACAGGAATTCACATCGAAGGGAACTATGCATATGTCGCAGTTAATGAGGAGGGGATGGATATAATTGATATCTCCGACCCTACCAACCCAGGAACACCATTAAATTGCCCTACTACTAAAGGACGCGCTGGACAACTTTTTGTAACTGGAGGATATGCCTATTTGGCAAATAATGATGGAATAGCGACTATTGATGTTTCGGATCCGACCAATCCAGGAACACCAAATTATCTTACAGGAATGTATCAAGCAAATGATATATTTGTTTCGAATGGATATGCTTTTGTCGCAGATCTCAGAGATGGATTAGCGATCATTGATGTCTCAGATCCCACTAATCCAGGGACACCAAATTATGTAGCTATAGAAGGAAATACTTGGAGTGTCTATGTTGAGGGGAATTATGCTTATCTAGCGAGCGGTGTTCAACTCGCGATTGTGGATGTTTCGGATCCGACCAATCCAGGAACACCAATTTATCAATACACAGGAGAACATGCTTCTGGTGATGTTTTTATTGATGGAAATTATGCCTATGTTGGAAATCATGTCGCAGGTCTTGCTATTATTGATATCTCAGATCCAACAAATCCTGGAGAACCGGTTTATGCAGATACTGCCCATGCTGTTTATGGAGTTTATGTTGATTCAGGACACGCGTATTTAGCTGATTATAGGACGGATTATGTTCATGTAGATGTTTCAGATCCCACTGCTCCTGGCCCAGCATCTTATGTTAGGTTAGGTGAATCTGGTGATTCAGAGGACATTTTTGTTTCAGGAAACTATGCTTTTGTAGCTGCTCATTCAGGAGTGGGAATAATTGATATCTCTACTCCAGAAGGCAACACCTTAACTATTTCTCAACCTTCGGTTTCTTTTGACCAAGCAAGTCAGACTATTGATATTACTGGTATCACAGTTACCTGTTCTAACCCAGTTCATGATACAATAGATGACTCTGAAGCACTAAGAAAGAGTTATTACATTAATACTGAAGGAGACAGCTACGCTAGTATTGGTGGTGACCTTCTTTGGAACAGCAGCCTAGCAGAATGGAGGATTACTGATGTAAATGTTTCTACTCTTTCCGATGGAAATTACTATGTAAAATGCTATTTCGAAGATGAAGATGTTGGTCCAATTCCCAGCCCCAAGTCAGAACTCTTTTATTACTGCTCAACTCCACCAACAATCACAGTCTCAAAACCAATTCTAAGTTACAATCAATCAACTCAAACGCTTGATATAACAGATGTAACAGCAACATGTTCAAACCCAAATCATGACAAACTTGATGATAAAGAAGCTACAATCCACAGCTATTCAATTTTCTTCTCGAATGAGACTTCAACTAGTATATCTGGTAATTTAGCCTGGAATGGAGCAAACTCCCACTGGCAAGCGATGGATGTTGATGTTTCATCTTTAACTTCTGGGAATTATTATGTAACCTGTACTTTCGATGACAATGATGCAGAACCCTCAACGAGTGAGAAGTCGGAAGAATTTACTTTTGTTCCTACAACTTATTCGCTTACTATATCCACACCTGTTGTTTCTTATGATCAGCCAACTCAAAAAATTAATATTACAGATATTACTGTAGAATGCTCCAATCCCTCACATGGAGAATTAGGGGGTGGAGAAGTTACTGTTTATAATTATCAAGTGTTTGCTACAAATGAGACTGGAACAGAGATTTTTGGTAACCTCTCATGGAACGCAGATCTCTCAGAATGGGAAGCTCTGAACGTTGATGTTTCTTCATTATCTGAAGGGAACTATTATGTAATTTGCTCATTCAAAGATTCAGATACCGAATTAACTTATTCTCCCCAATCAAATTTGTTTACTTTTCAACCAGATTTAGTTACTACCACACCCCCTGAAACAACTACGCCACCACCCGAGACGACCACACCCCCTGAAACTACCACGCCACCACCAGAAACGATTACACCACCACCAGAAACCACTCCTCCCGAGACGACAACGCCACCAGAAACCACCATTTCTTCAGAGGTTACAAAAAATAATTCCCTAAAATCTGTAGCTATTTTTGCTGGTTTATTAACTACAACTACTTTTGTTTATTTTAGCTTTAAAAGAAAGAAAAAGAGCTAAGATAAATGAAAGTTTTTCTTTCCCTTCTTTTTTCTGTGAGTGGAGCAGATTAAAATTAGTTTAAGAAATGGTTCACTCCTTTCCCCCTTGAACAATTTTTCCGTTTTTTAAAATATTGAACACTTAATTAAGTACTTTTTACTTATAAGGAGACTATTACTATTACTACTACTTCTGCTGCGATCTCAAACAAATAGTCCTATTCAAATCAACTTGTAGACTTACAGCGAAATACGCCCCTTCTTAGTTTTTCATTAAATATAATTATTAATTTCTCTAAATCAATATTACTTGTATATAGCTCTCTTTTGTACTCTCTATCTTGCTGACTCATATACGCTTTTTTTCCGTTTGGTGAAAGACATAAATCTCTTTGTAGTATTATGTTTTTTTGAAAGAAGAATTAAAATTATGGAGAAGAGCTTGCCAGAAGATAATTATAGAACCTTCATTTTTTTATACTCATTTTAAAAAATAGAAAGACATTTTTTAATACCATTCTACCATTATAAAAGATGGCACAACAAATAGTAAAAGATAAACTTCGAGAGAATATTGAAGAAAAAAATTCTTATTCTTGAATAATAAATAATCAAAAAAGAAGAAAGGAGAAGAGGACGCCACATTTTCGATGATAAACATTAATTTCTCTTTCCTTTAGAATTAACTAAGAGTTTTGTTATTATAATTACTCCCATCAACCCTACAAGAACCATTACAAAGGTAAAGCTTGGAGAATTATAAGAAGGACTTGTTGAACTCTCGCTGGGGGAGGTCTCGGTTGGTGGTGAAATCGTGGATTCTTCAGGATAATCTTGCGGATCTGTTGGGTCAGTACCTGCAGATATTTCTTCACCATCATTGTAGTTATCATCATCTGTGTCAGCATCTGTAGGGTTAGTCTGATAATCAATCACTTCTTCTTCGTCCGTCAACCCATCATCATCGGAATCGGGATCAGTTGGATCCGTTTGATGGGTATGCACTTCTTCCCCGTCTTCAAGATTATCATCATCGGAATCAGGGTCATTCGGGTCGGTACTGTAATTATTTATTTCCTCACCATCGAGTAAACCATCAGTATCAGAATCACTATCATTAGGATCAGTAGAATGCGTTTGTTCCTCACCATCGTCCAAACCGTCATCATCCGAATCAGCAACAGTGGGATCAGTTTGATAGCCGTCCGAGCCGTTGGTCACCTCTTCCTGGTCGTCCAAACCGTCACTGTCAGTATCAGTGGCAGTTGGATCAGTCCCATAAGTATTCACTTCCTCGCCATCTTCTAGCCCGTCGTCATCACTGTCCGGGTCATTGGGATCGGTGCCGTAAGTCGTCTCCTGGTCATCGGTGAGTCCATCGCCATCAGTATCATGTTGCGGACAGTCAGCAGGGTCAGTGGGATCAGTCCCAGCTGAATATTCTTCGTAATCATCATAGTTATCCCCATCAGTGTCAACAATATTCGGGTCGGTAATATAGCCATCCGAGCCCTCGGTCACCTCTTCCTGGTCGTCCAAGCCATCATCGTCTGAGTCGCTGTCGGTGGGGTCGGTTTGATGGGTGTTCACTTCCTCACCATCTTCCAGGTTGTCACCATCAGAATCAGGGTCAGTCGGATCGGTACTGTATTCATTCACCTCTTCACCATCTTCCAGGTCGTCACCATCAGAATCAGCAGCAGTGGGATCTGTTTGATGAGTGTTTATTTCTGCTCCATCGGCGAGTCCGTCATCATCGGAATCTGCATTCGTCGGGTCAGTACTATAAGTATTCACTTCTTCACCATCATCAAGCTCATCGTCATCCGAGTCCGCATCCGTGGGATCAGTTAGATATCCATCCGAACCACTCGTCACTTCCTCCAAGTCATCTAACCCATCATCATCGGAATCGGGATCAGTAGGATCAGTCACATATCCATCTGGCCAAGCAGTTATTTCTTCTTCGTCAGTCAATCCATCATCATCAGTATCACTATCCGTGGGATCGGTTAGATAACCATCGGAGCCGCTGGTCACCTCTTCTTGGTCGTCTAAACCATCGTCATCGGAGTCGCTGTCGGTGGGGTCGGTTTGATGGGTGTTCACTTCCTCGCCATCTTCCAAACCATCATCATCACAATCAGCATCATTGGGATCGGTACTATAGCTTTGTTCTTCTCCATCGTCCAGACCATCGTCGTCAGAATCAGGATCCAGAGGATCTGTCATATATCCATCTGACCCATTCGTTAATTCCTCTTGATCGTTTAAGCCATCATTATCGGAATCAGCATTAATAGGGTCTGTATAATAGGAATAAATTTCATCATAATCGGTTAATCCATCGTTATCTGAATCGGAATCAGTCGGATCGGTACCGGCAAATACTTCGTTCCCATCACTTAAGCCGTCATTATCTGAATCATCATCTGTAGGATCAGCATTGTAATAGTCTTCTGTTAAATCATCTAAATAATCACTATCTGAGTCTAGCCAACCAGTATTAAAGACTGATCCATGAAAACAGTACCATGGAGCAGCTCCAGAGGAGGTTATCCCCGTTAGACCAAGGCAATAAAGTTTACTAAAATCCGAACCAATCAAAACTTCTAGTAGTCCATCACTATCTATGTCTGCCACACAAGGAGAAGAATCGATATCGATTCCTATTTCATAGAACCATTCATCAGTTCCAGAATGACTGAGACAATGAATTTTGTCATCATAAAAAGCGATCAATACTTCCAACGTGCCATCGTTGTCCAGATCAGCCACAGTAGGAGAAGAACGAATCCTCGCTCCTGTCTGGTAGCTCCATTCCTTGGAACCTGTATGGCTGATACAATAAAAGCTGCCGTCATCAGAACCAATCAGCACTTCTAAAGTACCATCACTATCTATATCGCCAAGGGCTGGAGAAGACAAAATCATACCTCCTGTCTGATAATTCCACTCCTTGGTGCCTGAATGACTTAGACAATAGAGATTATTATCGAACGAGCCAAACAATACTTCTAAGGTTCCATCACTATCCAAATCAGCAATAGCAGCAGAGGAATAAATATTGTCGTTGGTTTGATAGTCCCACTCCTTGGAACCAGTATGACTAAGACAATAGAATGTGTTATCATAGGATCCCACTAAAACTTCCAGTGTGTTATCCCCATCCAGGTCTGCCACGGCTGGAGAAGGATTAACCTCATCACCTGTCTGGTAGCTCCATTCATATACCCCAAAATGGTCCAGACAATAGATCCAATTGTCATCAGAACCAATCAAAATTTCCAAAGAACCATCGTTGTCCAGATCAGCCACACAGGGAGAAGAACGAATCCCACCGTTTGTTTTATAACTCCATTCTTCCGAACCAGTATGGTTAAGACAGTATAGTGTGCTATCACTGGAGCTCACCAGCACTTCTAATGTACCATCGTCATCTAAGTCTACTACTGCAGGCGAAAACTTCAACCAATCGCCTGTCTGGAAGCTCCACTGCATCGAACCAGTGTGGTCGAAGCAATAGAATTTATTATCTTGAGCGCCAACCAAGACTTCTAATTTACCATCACCGTTTAAGTCAGCAACTGTGGGAGAATGAACCATCCCACCAGCAGTATAACTCCAAATTTCTGTTACCCCCATTACTTGTGGGTTATTAGTTCTTTGTTCTAGCTTCCCTTGTTTTCCTCTAGTTGTGCCACTAACAGTTATTCCTAATAAAATTATTAAAAGAAAAAGAATAGCCAAAAAATTTAATTTAAAATGGATAAGTCCAAAAAAGCCTTTTTCCTTTACCCTTAATTTACCAAATAGATTATAAGATTTCAAGATATCACCTTTCTCAGTCCATTTTTCAAAAAATCCGTTTCAATATAGACGACTAGGATATCATTGGACCTTCTTTATTATTATTTGGTTATGGGAAAAGGATTATCGGCTTAAATGTAAGAAAATAATATTATACTTACAAGTTTAACAGGTTTGAAACGAACGAACAAAATACTAGAATAAATAATTTAGAAAGAAGTTTCAAATAGCTAAAATTTCAATAAAGGATTTTTTGAATATAAATATCTAAAAAAATAAGAGACCCCCAAGATAATTCTTTATCCAAGTTATATGTGGTTAAAAAGAAAAAAGAAAAGAGATTTGAGGAAAATAATTTATTTATCAATAAAAGACTATTTTTATTTAAACCTCTTTTTTCTATGAAGAACTAGTATTATAGTTCCTATTGTTATAAGAGTAAGAGTTATTCCAACAATGGAGAGAGAATTGATTGTCCCAGAGATTGTTGGATAATTGGTCGTCTCGGGCGTGGTGGTCTCAGGTGGTGGTGTGGTGGTCTCAGGTGGTGGTGTGGTGGTCTCAGTAATTATTTCAAAAATCCAGACATTGCTCCAGTCGCCCCAATTATCAGCATCATCTTTAGCCCGCACACGCCAGTAGTACTCGCCATCACTTAAGGGAGAGGAAATATAATAAGTATTAGAAGTGGTCGAATTTATAAGGGGACTATTAAAGGTATTCGCATCATCAACTTGGATCTGGTATTCTACCGCATCAGCAACGGAGCCCCATTCAAAGGTGGGGGTATTGTCCTGAGTTAGAGTTGCACCATCTGACGGAGAGGACAAACTCGGAACCTCTGGACCAGTAGTATCTATAGTGAAACTCCAGATATTGCTCCAGTCGCCCCAATTATCAGCATCATCTTTAGCCCGCACATGCCAGTAGTACTCGTCGTCACCCAAGGGGGAAGAGGTATAGTAAGTATTAGAAGTGGTCGAATCGATAGCTGGGCTGCTGAAGGTATTCGCATCATCAACTTGGATCTGGTATTCTACCGCATCAGCAACGGAACCCCACTCAAAGGTGGGGGTATTGTCCTGAGTTAGAGTTGCACCATCTGACGGAGAGGACAAAGAAACCTTTGCTGGAGGAGTGATATCAACAGGATTTTCATAATAGTTTGTTTTTACTGCAACATAATCGAAGAATAATCTTGAATATTGTTCATAACAAATGGATTCCGCATATAATAACACTCCTACAAAATAATCAGTTTCATAATTATTAGCTGAAGCTTCACTATCAGGTATTGTAATCGTAGTTGTATAGGTATCGCTTATTTTCCAGAATGGTTGAGTAGTATCTGTTATTGAATAAGTTTTTACAGTGTTAAAAACTGTATTACTAAACTCAAACTCGAAAAGTACTGAAGTAGTTTCTGCAAAAACTCCATCGCCACCAGTTACCAAAAAATGATATCCAATTTCCACATCGAAAGTTTGTTCACCAGGATAAGTATATTTTTTTGGCAAATATTGCCAAACTTGAACAAATTCCTCTGTATCCTCTCCACTTACCGCAGCATCATCATGAATTTGGATCATTAATTGGTCATCAATATCATTAATCATAGCTGTGTCTTCAGCATCAATTGATCCTTCATTAGCCCATTTGGATAAGGTCCAAGGGCTAGAGTCAAGAGTTGAGGATTCAAAAAATGAGTCTTGAACAAGATTACCATATGTAGGTGATTGAGCTATTTTTGATTTGGGAGACTCTTCCTGATCTGCTACAGCTATAGTTCCCATTGTCAATAATATAGAAATAGCTAATCCCCATAAGATCATAACAGACATTTTTTTCATAAAAACATTAACCCCATTTCTAAAATAGTAATTTCTAAATAAATTAATAAACATATCGATTGTTGAAAATTGGGAGATTGTTTAATAATTTCTTGTGATTTTTTTGGGCTCTTTTACAAACATTCTAAGATAATTTTTTATTGATACATGAGCTGTTAAACCGCAAGCTGTATTTTAAACTAACGAGAACCAATTTATGGGAATACCTTAAAAATTAGAAAGAACTATTAGGCCAGTTTGATATTATTGGGATTATTTACAAGAAAAGTACAAATTTTAGATAAATTGTTTATTGTAGGTAAAAAGCCTAGTATTTAGATAGCTAATCAATAATACTTAGACTTTATATGTAGCTAATTAAATAATATTAAAAATGAGGATTGTTTTGATGATCTCAATTATTTTTTCCGATAAAAAAGACCCTGCATAATCCAAAGGAAAAATTGATAGAATTGTCATTACTAGCTCTCATTTTTTGGTAATAAGCTACTACTAGTAGCCTTATATTAGTTTATTATTCAGCTGGAAATTCCAAGTCTAGTCCTAACTCTTCAGCCCAATAACAGAACCGCTTTGTTTTAAATGATAAACAAGTGTCGTTAGCGTTAACGTCCCTCTTCTCAAAACCATCCATATCAAGAGAATAGGAAACCAAACCATTAACATTGATGTGGAAAAGAAACCAGCTCAAGGAATTTTAGGTGAGAATATTTGTCAAGCCATTCTTCATTATTTTCAGTGAAAGAATAGGAAGAGGTTCTTTAGGCAAAGCTACCTTTGCTTTTACAGAAGCATTTTTCTAAAACAAAAATCTTCGTCACTTTTTAAAGATCATTTATTTAAATTAATAGGCTTATCTAGACCGATAAAAATCCATACTGTAAATTTTTTGACGGTACAAAAACAATAATTTCAAACAAAAAATTATTGTTAGAAATCAAAAAAAAAAAGAAATATTCCTTAAATAATTCAAGACCAGCTCAAAGATTTCAACTTATTTGTTCAATTAATCGTTAAGAAACTAGAAATCGTATAATGCCCGTATAAAGTCCTTTATCTTTTTTAAACCCAAATGGTCGATGACTCGTTCGATGAGTTCTTCCTTTTCAACCGGTTTATCGATCACTTCTTTTGCACCCGCTTGTAAAATGTCCTCTCCTTGGTCAGGATAGGCAGTAATCGAAACAATCTTTGCATCAGGATCATATTGGAGGATTTCTTGAGTGGCTTGAATCCCATCTTTGTCGGGAATGAGAATATCCATCAAGACCAAGTCAGGGTTATGTTCTTTGTACATTTCTACTCCTTTAGTACCAGTGCTGGCTTCGAGCAGGTCAAATTCTTTTAATAAAACCTTTAGGAGTTCCCGAAACTCGTCATTGTCATCAATAATTAAAATTTGAAACAAAATTACTTCTCCCTTGGAAAGATGATGAAAACAATAATCTTTCTCAAGTATTTTAAGGTTACCTTTTTTAACTAGAGAAGTTTTACAGTTTGAAAGTGAATGTCCGTTTAGCAAATGGATTATGGTTCTATGACTGAAGCGACAATAATATTTCCCAATCAGTTATTTACGGAATGAGTCAATATGCAGATGGGGGGCTTAGAGAATTTTAAAAAGCTGAAAAAAATGACTCCTCGGATAAGTCGTTGAGTGATTCTTAGTCAGTTACGACTTTTGGTAGCACTACCGAGCCCGACCTCCCGAAGACGAAGAGCCCGAACGAGTCTGAAGGGGAGCTGCTGAGTGATTGACGGGTGAAAACATGACCGCGGAGGAGAATAGTTTCACCCCCCTCTTGCCAAGCAAGTTTTATAGCCCGTCGACCAAAGAAGAAGGAGAAGTCGAGAGTCAACGGCTCTCGGCCCAGGGGACAGGTGACCCGCCCCCTTGCGAAAAGCCGATCCCAGCAACGCATCGGCAGGAATCCGCTGGAAGGAGAGTGTCCAACAACTGCTCTGCTTCAGGTAAAGGTGGAGGAAGCGAGAAAAAGAAAAACTTTTTAATTTTTTAAAAAGTTGTCATGGCAACGAAACCGTATATTAGTTCCTCCAATTATCTTTTGAAGATGAGTGATTTCCCGAAAGGAAAATGGTGTAAAATATTCGATGCATTATATTGGAATTTCATCGAAAATCAAAAAGAAAAATTACAAGAAAATCCGAGAATGAGACTTATGTTGAATATCTTAGAAAAAAAGGGAAAAGAGGAAATAGAAGAATTAACAACTACAGCTCGAGAGTTCATGCAAGAATTCGAATAAAAATTGCCAATTCACTCAAATCGGAAAAAAAGTAAACAACAATCATTTTATGCGGATAACTATTATTTACTCAACTTGTTTTAGAAGATAGTTGTTAAGCACAAAAGGGGTATACCATTTAAAACAAGCTTTCTCTTTCAAAGAGCAATGGGCTCTGAACTTAGATCATGAAACCAGAACCGGAATGAATCATTTAAAGCGCGAACTTCTTGAATAAGAGGAGGATGGGTTCGAATTTTCTCAAACAAATCTTGATCAAAGGTTGCGAAAACCTCAGCAAAACAAACCGCGGTAGAAAGAATCAAACAATCAAAAAAATCAGAATGAAAAACGCGAATTTTTACTGCTAATTCAAGTAGGAGGGGATTGGTATACCAAGGTAGAGCTCGTAAACGCTTATCCCAACGAAGAGCGTCAAGTCCGCGAGTAATATCAGCAACAACCAGAGTATTATCTTTTTGAGAAACAAGTTTTGCTCCTTTCGCAGCAAGCTCAAAAAGAGAGAGCTCAGAAAAATAAAACTCATGGACGTTTGTTGTAAGAATACGATGGAGAAAAGAAGGAGAGATGATATCAACAGTTACAGAAATAGTGGGGAGTAAATATGTAGTATCAAGAAGCACCTTCATCGTTCTGCATCTTCCGACAGAGTTTTACGAAATTGTTTCCAAGCATGAGAACTGATAGTTACTTTAGAGGGGTTGGACAAAATTTCCTCCAGTGAATCCACTTTGCGAATAATTAGTTTATCCCCTTGTAAAGTTAAAAGGATAGGTTGATCTTTGTGCAAACCAAGCTTTTCGCGCAATTCTTTGGGAGGAAAAATCTCCCCTTTAGAACCTATCTTTAATAAAAACTCTTGATATTCTTTGATAGTCATTGAGCTCACAAGTAAAATTTACACTCGAAAAAATAAAAGGTTTCCGAGTAATAGTAGGTCTAAAAAGAAGGTAATCATACTCTCATCAAAGGGAGGCTATCCTTAGTTAAAGTGAATGACTAATGATAGACTCGTAACCACTTTTTCTTTCCTTCTTCCTAGTTGATCTTGCTGATTCTAGTCCTCCTCCTTCTGAGAGAGAATGCGACTATTGGAATAACAAGAATTGCCAGACTATGGCCGAGGATATGCTGGGTTATACAGAGTGTTAACTGAATAGGGGAGAGGCTATGCAGGTTTTTGTTGAATTTCTTGTGAGCTACTCTATGTGAAGTAAATTATTCGCTCATAGAAAAGAAGCTACTCGACCAAAGGACAAAAAAAGAATAAGTGACTTAATATAGATAATAAGGAACACCATCTTGATTAGTAATTTTTCTGTCAGAAAAGCAACCGTAGAAGATGCTTCGGCTATTCATGAAATACTGAATGCTGCTTTTGAGAAATATCGGAGCTATTATACTGAGGAGGGATTTGCAGACACAATATTATCACCTCAAGGGGTGATGGAACGACTGCAAAAAATGGAGTTATATGTGGCAGTTATTGGTAACGAAAAGATAGTGGGGACAATAGGATGGACTAGAATAACTGATGAAGAAGCACATATTCGGGGAATGGCGGTGCATCCCGATTATCACGGAACTGGTATTGCAACAGCACTGTTAAAAAGAACTGAACAAGAGATAGAAAAGGCAGGCTGTAATTATATCACCTTAGATACAACAGAAGTATTGAAAAGAGCCCAGAGATTCTATCAAAAACAGGGATATGAACGCACCGGGAAAGTAAGTGATTTCTTTGGTATGCCAATCTTCGAATTCAGTAAAAAATTGTAAGATTGATCTAATCGAGAGTAATCTGAGGGAAGAATAGGAAAACGTTTTATTAAAATTAAAATCATTTATTCCAGCTGCGAATAGTTCTCGAACCAGCAAAAAAGGAAAAAGAACAAGAAAATTTTTGCCTAAGATTTAAGAGGGAAAAAAATAAGCTTATATATTAAAATAAAGAAATTTGATGCGGTGGAAATAGATGCCTACTACCCTAACAACGAGTGTAGAGGACAAACTCGCAAAGCTGATTGATAAAATTGCTCAAGAAGAAGGGATGGATCGTTCTACTGTAATAAGAAGATTTCTAATCAACTCAACAACAGAATGGTTAATTGAAAAATATCTCAAAAAATACGAAGAAGGAAAAATAACTCTTTGGCAGGCAGCTGAAAAATGTGAACTTTCATTATGGGAAATGATCGCTGAAGTAAAGAAAAGAAGGATAAAGGTTCCTTATACCATTGAAGAATTACAAGAAGATATGAAGGGACTGGGATGAGCGTAGTAACAAACGCAACACCATTGATTTATCTAGCAAAAATAGGTAAATTACTACTTTTAAAAAAAATTTATGGACGAGTGATAATTCCTGAAGAAGTGAGAAAAGAGGTTGTTGATAAGGGAAAACAATTAGGAGAACCAGATGCTTTAATAATAGAACAAGCAATTAAAGATGGCTGGTTGATAGTTGAAAAAACAAAGAAAAGCAAACTTCCAGTGGACATACAAGCAGGAGAAGCAGCAGTATTAGCGATTGCAAAAGAAAAGAAGATTAAAGAAGTGATTATCGATGAAATTTCTGCTCGAACAGCTGCAAAAATTTTTGGATTAACCCCAAAAGGAACGATATCTATTCTATTAAAGGCATTAGCAATAAAAGAGATTACCCTTGAAGAATTTATTGACTTTTTAGAAAAACTTTTACAACATGGTTTTAGATTAAAAGAAGAGATTTATTTGGAAGCTATTAAAAAAGCAAAAAAACTTGATAAAGAGGAAAAAGAAGAAGTAGAATGAAAGTTCTCTAAAAAGAATTTTTTTCTAAGACCCATATGGAAAACAACGCGATCTGCTTTTAACGAGTAATGAGAACGCAAAGGGGAGAATAACACTCACAGTCAAAACCAATGAAATAACAAAATGATAGAGTAATGAAAGATTATTAGGCAATAGGATAATAGTATTCCTAAAAAAAGGACTTGAATACCATGGCAGCCAAACGAGAGCATTACAAAATAAGTGAAATTGAACATTTAGCGATAAAAGTGTTAGAAAATAGTGGCTATCCAGAGAAAGCGGCAAAGGCTACCGCTCAAGCATTACTCGAGGCAGATAAAAGGGGTATTTTTTCCCATGGATTAGCCGGAGGAACGGGGCTCGAAGAAGCAGCCAATTTAACGGGACTATTTACCACAGTAAATCCAAAAGCTGAACCAGAAATTCTGGTACAGAAATATCCAACTATTGCAATAATTGATGCTCACAGTGCTCCAGGGCATATTACCTCAGAAGTGGCTGTTGAGTTGGTAAAAAAGCTTGCGAAAAAATATGGACTAGCTAAAGTAATAGTAAAAGAAGCCAATCATTTCGGAGCAGCAGGCGTCTGGAGTGAAAGGATAACGAAAGAAGGAGATTTAATGGGGATTGTCACCTGTACAACTTCAGC
Organism: Promethearchaeota archaeon; assembly: GCA_014729055.1. Taxonomy (GTDB): domain Archaea; phylum Asgardarchaeota; class Lokiarchaeia; order Sigyniarchaeales; family Promethearchaeaceae; genus WJKO01. The sequence continues at coordinate 49,428 of WJKO01000639.1, forward strand.
ACTAGCAAAACCTATGGGCGATGACCCCGAGGGATTAGATTATACTAAAGGAGCGGGAAAAAAATTACGGGTAGGAACAAATCCCATTGCTATATCCATTCCCCATAGTAACGGCTTATTAACCTTAGATATGGCTCTCACAAGAATGGCGGCGAATTATTGTATTAAAGCCTACAAAACAGGGGAAAAGTTGAAGATACCAGAATATGTCGCTGACAAAGAGTACAATTCAACATTAGACCCAAAGGATTTCATTGAAATAATTGATGGGAAACAGCATTTCAAAGGAAGTATTTTTCCCCTTGGATCAACCTCAGCAGGATATAAAGGAGATGCCTTGCTTCGAATGATTGAAATTGAACACTCAATTGGTGGAGGAGCCATCGAAAAAATTGAGTCCAGTCCAACCAGCCCGAGAATTTCACTGGCATTCCAAGCCCAAGCAGTGGACTGCCTGTATACAAAAGAGGAAGCACAAACTCACGTCCGAGAAATAATGAAGGATTATGAAGGAAAATATTTTGGAACGGCTACAAGATGGCCGGGTGACCGAGCGAAGAAAGCACTCGAATATTCCCAAAAAGAAGGGATCCCCTACCACAAAGAACAAGTAAATATGTTAAAACGAGCAGCAAAAAGAGCAGAGGTAGATTTTGATGCATTAGTTCAATCATTAGGGAATAAGAACTATCCGCAAGAAATTTTTAAGAAATAATAGTATTGGGTATCAAAATAATTTTTTGAAGAAACTTAATCTGTAAAAACCATCACTAGCATTTTTTGGAGTAGTAATTAGAAAAAGAAAAATGATGACGGGGACTACCCCGTCGCAGACAATGGAGGGAAAATGATGGGGGAAATAAGCTACAAGCGTTATTGTTCCAGAAGCTTGGCTACAAATTTTCCATGTACTATTGCTAACCGGTTCAAGAGATGCAAGGTTGCAGTGAGCAGAAAGACCCCGACAAATGGTGCACAAACATAAAAAATGCCCATTATCCACATCGGGAAGAATGGATCATACCAATAGGAAGAGAAAACCTGGCCAACAAAGGCATACTCTACAATAAGGTTAACCCAAGAAAAGATTAATCCAAGGGATGTTGACAATAAGGTGACCATGACAGTAAAAACAATTATACCTACAGGCATGGCAACAAAGAGAAAATAAGCAAAGGCTTTCAGAATAACTTTATTCTTTAAAGCACCAAAGGCTTTCTTAATGAAATTCCCTTCAGTTGAAAGATTAGGTTCCTGGGAAGGTAATCTTACTCCCACTAGTTTTTCCATAAGCCAGCCTTGGGCTTTCAATAAAAAGGGCAAGCTCACTAAAAAGAGATACAAGAGAAAGATCCCAAAAATGGTTACCAGTAGACCCGCTGAAACTGAAAAAAGGGTTACAGTATAGACAAAATAAAAAATCCCTAAAGGAAACAGCAACAAAAGATATAACAAATTCAGATAGGTTCGCCCTTGAGCATAAACTCCAAAGAAACTGGTTCGTAATAACGGATGTTTTGCTTGGTCCACTCTTGTATGATAGTAGCCCTCCGGTTCTCGGGTAACTTGCTCATTTGTTCGAGCTATTCGCATACCACAGTGACGGCAAAAGAGGTCCAAGGCATCTATTTTCGTGCCGCATTGAGTACAAAATTCTTTTGACATTTTTTTCACACCAACTAATTTAGTTACTACTCTGGTGGTTGTTATTGGGGAGTCTTCCTATTTAAAGGGCACCATATTCCAATGAAAAAACTCAGACTAGTTAGTTCCCGAGCAATAGGTCAGCTCCTTTTAGAAAGAACATAAGAAAGAACAAATAGTTGAGTAATAGTTCGAAAATAAGGACAAGGAAAGATGGTAACTCGAGCTTTGTTTTTTTCAAAAGTCTTAACTTTTTAGCTAAAAGGATAGTATACTTTGGAAGGTACATTGTTCTTCTAAAAGGGAGGACTAAATCTGGACTTATTGGTATTCGAGTTATTCGAGTCTTTGTGAAAGAGAAAGAAGAAAAGGAGGAATTGAATTAAGGCTCTGGCAAACCAAAGCCTTGTTCAACTAACCGTCCAAAGTCCCTGACAAATTGAACAGCAGGAGCACCATCAGTAATATCATGGTCAAAGACAATAGTAACATTCATGATTTCTCTGTTCACGATTTCTTTAGCTCGTATTACCGGTTTCTCTTCGATTCCACCGAGAATAACATATAACGGGTTGGATGACAAAGGAATGCCCCAACC
>WJKO01000640.1 GCA_014729055.1 Promethearchaeota archaeon
AAAAATATGTTAAATAATAAACATTCCATATTTAAATGACTCAGCTTTTAGCATTATATTTAAAAGGAAGAGATTAAGATTAAAAATAGCAGAAAAAAAATGTGAGTTTTTAATTAGAATATCAATTTATTATTTTATGTCTCATTCATTGCGACAAAATTAATCAAAAACAGCGAAGTAAAAAAAAGGCTATATTTATGAAGATCATAGAAATTTCACTGGGAACTTTGTTAAACTCAATAGAATCTTCGAAATATATTGAAGCTTTAAAATATTAAAAAAAGGAGGCTATTTTTTAAAATGTATAATATATCTATAATTGGATCTGGAAATGGCGGAAGAGCATTTGCTGCATATTTATCCAAGAAAGGGTATAAAGTAAACTTAGCATTCCGAGATAAACGTAAAATTAAGTCAATTTATAATTATAAAATGGTTCAGTCCGAAGGAGAGATTTCGGGCACTTTTAAACTTAATCTTATTACAAATAACTATAAAAAATTAGTTGAACAAGCTGATATTATTCTGTTGGTAGTTCCAGCATTTGCACATAAGGAAATTGCTGCTAGAATTGCACCATATCTTCACGATGGTCAGATTATTTTATTAAATCCCGGTAGAACGTGGGGTGCAATAGAAGTTTATAACATAATTAAGCTCAAACGACCATTTCTCGATATTCATGTCGGTGAAACACAAACTTTGTTGTTAACAAGCAGAGCAGTGAAGGATTACGGGGTACAAGTTCTTCGAATAAAGGACTCAACAGATTTTTGTTTCTATTCGAATTATCCTAATTACGATGTTTATCATACGATAAACGAGATCTTTCCCGAACTCAATCCAGTTTATGATATAAGAATTACTAGCTTAAATAATATTGGTGCTATGATACATCCTGCAACGGTTGTCCTTAATAGCGGTTCAATTCATAGAAAACAGGATTTTCTTTTTTATAGAGAAGGTGTAATTCCGCATATTTCACGGATTATTGAAGAAATTGACAAAAAACGATGCATGATCTTGGATGCCTTAGGTGTAAAGGCTTTATCTTTCTTAAGATGGGTTGAAGAGGTATATAATGTGAGGGCTCAAGATTTTTACGAGGCATTTCAGAAGATCCCCCCATACGCGACGATAAAGGCGCCAAAAATGCTTAAGAAGAGATATCTAACCGAGGATGTGCCAACTGGACTTGTACCTCTATGGTCTATTGCACAATACTTGAATTTACCTACCCCTACAATAGAATCCATAATAAACTTGACGGATTTATTACTGAATACAGAATATAAAAGAACGGGCAGAACTGTTAGGAGAATAGGTGTGCCACTTAAATTACTGAAACCTAAGTCCCCGATAGAAAGCGTAAACGATACATTAATTACAATATTATAATAGAACTAAAAGATCTGATATTCTCAATTATTTATTTATCTTATCTATGATGTTAATACTTTTTTCGTGTAATTTTTAATTAAAAGAGTATTTGATCAAATAAAGACGAAAACGAAACAATATTCCAACAAGGAATTCTAATTAGGTGAGCGACGTGTCCAAAACAATAGAGGAAATCAACCAAAAGATTAATGATGGTAGCGTTTGTGTCGTAACAGCAGAAGAAATGATTAAAATTGTTAAAGAAAAGGGAAAGAAGATAGCTGCAAATGAAGTTGATGTAGTTACTACTGGTACCTTCGGTGCAATGTGTGGTAGTGGGGCATTTCTGAATTTTGGACATGCAGATCCACCCATAAAAATGGAACACTTATGGTTGAACGATGTTCACGCGTATCATGGAAATGCTGCAGTCGATGCCTATATAGGTGCTACAAGACTCTCAAATAGAGAAAGTGATAGAGGGGAATTTTACGGTGGTGGACATGTTATTGAAGACTTAGTTGCGAGAAGAATTATACATCTTAAGGGAACAGCTTATGCAACTGATTGTTATCCCCGGACATATATAGAAACGGACTTCACAATAGAAGATCTTAACCAAGCAATTTTATGTAATCCTCGCAATGGATACCAGCGCTATAATAGCGCAACAAACTCAACTAAAAGGACGCTTTATACTTATATGGGCAAATTATTACCGGAGTTTGGGAATGCGACCTTTTCCGGCGCGGGAGAATTATCTCCTTTACAGAAAGATCCTACATGTAGGACTATCGGCATTGGAACAAGAATCTTTCTAGGTGGAGGAACAGGATATGTTATGGGAGAAGGAACGCAACATAATCCAAATAATGATTTTAGAACACTCTTTCTAAAAGGTAATATGAAGGAAATGAGTTCAGAATTTCTTAAAGGTGCATATTTTACAAAATATGGGTGTTCTCTCTATGTGGGGTTTGGAATACCGATTCCGATTTTAGATGAACATCTAGCAGAATCATGCGCTCGCACAAATGAGCAAATTATGACTCAAGTTGTAGATTACGGTGTCCCAAGAAGAACCAGACCCAAAATTTTGGATGTAAGCTATGCAGATCTATACTCGGGAGAAATACGTATTAATGGTAAAGATGTAAAAGTTTCGTCTCTTTCAAGCGTGCGTAAGGCAAGACAAATAGCAGGATTATTAAAAGACAGAATTAAAAAGGGAAAATTTTACTTGACCAATCCAGTAGCAACTTTACCTGATGATACCGAATTCAAGCCAATGAAAGTGCGAAGTGAGGTAAAATTCGTCGATTCAATAATTAAAACAGCCGTTACATGTAATGTAAAAGATGATATCAAATATGTTGCAAACCTCTTGCTAAAAAAGAACACAAATCATATTATTGTTATAGATGAAAAGAACAAATTGAAAGGATTTCTAACATCATTTGATATAGCGCGAGGGGTAGCCAAGGGTTTAAACTTGGTTAAAGATATGATGATGAAAAAAGTATTTACGACATCGCCGAATATGACCGTTGCAGAAGCTAGAAGAATTATGGCGCATAAAGATGTAAATTCACTACCTGTAATTGATAAAAATAATAGAGTATTGGGTATCATAACTGCTGAAGACTTATTAAGAATGAGTAAACATTGAGGGGATAAAAAAATGGGTATATTAGATTTAACATTTCCGAGGAACGAGTTTAAAGGATTGGATGATTACGAAAAAATTATTAACCATATACTGAAACTAGATGTGCCATTCACAATATTAAAATTCAATCTAAATGAAAGCGGGATTGCTGTAAAACTAGATGTTCCTACTGAAAAAGTATCGCAAGTAACACAGACATTAGAAAAAGCAGGAATAAAAATAAAACGCCAAGTCATAGAAATAGATGAAGAACTGTGTATTGATTGTGGGCAATGTATCGCATTGTGTAATACTGGAGCATTATGCTTTGACGAAGATTCAAAATTGAAATTCTGTGAGGATAAATGCGTTGGATGCCACTTGTGTGTTGATGCATGCCCCAGACAAGCGATTAAGTACTAGGATGATTAATGCAACAACGTGTATTTATATCAACAATTTCGATTATTTTTACTTCATATGGAGTTTAATAAATTTTAGATAATGCTCCCAATCGGATTTTAAGACATCATGACCACCAGGTCGCATATGAAATCCAATTTGACCATAAAAATGTTTGCCCACTTCTAATTTATGACCATCGGGTAATCCTTGTGTTCCTAATAATTTATAGGCTTTATCTGCTTCTACCATTGCCTCATACATCCCCTTAGGATCAGCCCATAAATCTCTGTCTGCCATGCTTACATAAAGTGGTCTTGGCGCATTTAAGGCAATGAGCATATGTTGGTCTATCGGAAGATTACATTCATTAGCATTATATTTTTCAAAATTCTTACAGAACCAATGAGGAAATCTATCATTAATCAATTTTACAGTCTCACCAAAGGATCTTTTCGAAAGCGCTGCCCCTCCACAACCGCTGGCGCTTGCAATAATATAAGAAAACCTTTCATCTTGAGCGCCTGCCCACAATGATGTTTTACCTAAACGAGAATGTCCCATTACACCAATATTGTGTTCGTCAATATCATCATCATCTTCAAAATAATCCATTGCACGACTTAACCCCCATGCCCAAGCACTTATTGCCCCCCAATCATCGACCTTACGACTCGCGTTTTTTTCAGTTTTATATAGATTATTAACGCCTAGATCGCATCCATCGTTTCTATCAGGACATATATCACCATAATATGCAGTTGCCAAACCAAATCCTTGTTTTAGCACAAATTCAACGGGCCATCGATAGCTTCTGACGCCTCGTGAATCATGTGTAGCTCGATTGTTTGTTATTCCATAGCTTTCCTTATTTCGAATCCAAGTTTTCGGCAGAATAATACGCCTATCTCTGTGAATTGTTTGATTTCCATAAAAATTAAGTCCTACAATAAGAGGGATGGGTTTTTCATCATCTACTGGGAGATAGATAAGTAGATTCATAATTGAATCTTCATCATCGGGATGAAGACAAATTCCGATTTGTTTCCTAATTGCTAAACCATTTAACGCAAGCTCATTATGTTCTATTACCTTATATTTTAATCCGCCCGAATACTTAGGGCTTCTGCCGTATTCATGCGTTTTAAGAAGGTTGAGTAATTCATTTCTTCGAAACTCGTACCAATCATTTGAATTTTTTACTTTTGAGCCGTCATTCTTAATTAATAAAGGAGGAAGTTCATATTCCGGAACTTTCGATTCAAGATACCGATAGAGTATACTAGTGTGCTTACTCCATTTAGTCCATCTCAAAAACGTGTAATATAATCCACCATGTTCCATGTTAATCATAAAAGGAAATGAAGTTAATCATAAAAATATTTTCTTTAATGCATTTTGTGGTTTATTTTTCCAGTCGTCTATACTCGATCTCTGTTATCTATTGTAAAATTTAGTATCTCTTTTGATACTTCCTTAGGTGCTTCTTGTTGGATCCAGTGCGAAATTCCCGGCAAATAAGTGATAGTATATTTTCCTTTCTCAACGTTTGCGGGAAATTTGTGAGTCAAATCGGTAGTCAAAGCTTGATCAGCAGTCCCCCAAATGACATGAGTTGGACAAGAGATCCTCTCGGGATTATTAAACCGTCCCAACAATCCCCAACGCATGGCAGCACGATAATAATTTATACCGCTTGTTGCCCTTTTATACGAATATGCCTTAATATAAGCTGAAATATCTTTTTCTCCCTCTCCGTAATAGTTTTTTTGGGCGATTCCTTTAAATAACTTCTCTTTGAATTGAAAGAGAAAACGCTCCCCTAAAAAAGGGATTTGAAACATAAAAATATAATATGAACTCAATAGTTGCCTAATATTCGTGCTGACTTCATTTAGTAATATTTCAACGGGAGGACAATTTAGAATTATCAATTTTTCAACGTTATTTGGATACCATCGGGCAATATTCCATGCGATTCCGCCTCCCCAATCGTGTCCGATAAAAACTGCTTTAGGATTTGTAATTCGCTTATCATTTCTCGGCAACCCGCACTCTATATGGTAATAATTGTAAGCTTCTTTTCTTAATACTCTAACTGGATCGGACGCTAAATAGTTTTGACCATAATATTTGACTAAATATGGCTTTCCTGATAGATTAAATCCTCTTTGATCTAATGCAACAACATGAAATTTCTTAGACAATTCAGGCATAATATAGCGCCAAGAAAACCAGAATTCAGGAAATCCGTGCAATAGAATAATTATTGGGGCGTTTTTAGACGCTTTATCTGCGATAACAGCATGTAAATACACATCTTTGAAGTGAAAAAATTTCCGTTTCCAATTATTTTTTTGAATTATACTCTCTTCGACCGGATTAAGTTCGTTGAAATTAACTCTCATTGCTCTACATCGTCCGTCTTTTCTTTTCTCTTTTTTGCTACCTTAAACATATTTGAGGGATTTAAATAAGGCGGGATGGCTGTCCATGGCGCTTCTGGTTCTAAGGGGTTCCATCGATTTTTTAAATGTTTTATAAATTGAAGTTGAGATTTATGTCCTCCAGAGAGTATTCTTTTATAATTATATCTCCCTTTAATCTTCCGTTGAAGAATTCTAATTAGCTGATCTTCAGTTAAATCATATTCTTTGTATAGTTCTTCATAAAAGGTACCATTCATAAATTCCCGATAGAAATCGATTCCATTAAAATTTTTTATCTTGCGCTTTTTATCCATAAATTATTCATAAAAAGTAGCAATTTAAACTCTTATCGTTTTCCACTATTGTTCTCTCTTTAATCGAAAATATAAAATGCAATGTTTTCATATAACTACAATAGTACATTTGTGCAAGTTCATAATGAGAGTAATTAGTATGAGAAAAAAGAAACATAAAAATAAGGCACAACATTTTCCTATTGATCAACTATCTGATAAAAAAATAATTCTAACGGGACCACCAGAGGTGGGTAAAACAACACTTAAATTGACATTTTTTGATAATATTAATCCTGTAAAATTATTAGATCGTACGAATCCTATTTTAGAACCAACAAGGGGTGCTGAGATCAGCCATTATAACATGTTTAATTCGGAAGTGGGAATATTTGATTTAGCAGGTCAAGAAAACTCAAGTTGGTATGGTGAATCTGCGAAAATTTTCTCGAACACCGATATATTAGTAGCAATTTTTGATATTAAGACTCGATTGGGTGAAATCACGGATTTTATTATATCTTTATTAGAAATAAAAAAGAAATATTGCTCCGAGGCTATTTTTTATATAATCATCCATAAGATTGATCTCATTTCAAGATATGACTTATACAAAAAGATTCGTTATTTAAAGAAATTTTTAAAATTAAAAGAGAAGGATCAAAAAAGTTTTGAGATTTTAACAACATCAATCGAGAAGGAATACTTCCTTGATACATATTTAAAAATACAAGAAATAATTTTATCCGCAGTAAAGAGAGATATTTATTATATTCCAATAACTGATTATGAAGACTTGAACTTGTGCACTAAAATTATTCTTAAATATGAATACGGTGTTAATTATTATCTAATAAATTTACACAATGAGGTCAAGATACCAGAATCTCGACTAGAGAAAATAATTGAACTTTTAAAATACTTACAATTGATTAAAATAAAGAGTTCGGATATTGGTGAATATGGTCAACAATTTAGGTTAACCGATCGCGCTTATTTTTTACTTTCTAGTATTAAGAAATTGCAGAACAATATTTTAGATAAAATCAGAATAAAATCGAGTTCACAATACATTACTATTGATACTAAATCAGAAAACCCGAAACCGTCAGAACTGGTACCAATATCCATCGATTCTCCAGAAATGTTGTTCTATATTTTTTCAAATATTAAAAAAAAATATCTATTCTGAAGTTTCTTCTGAACTTATTCCTGCTTGTTTAAACATCTTTTTTAATTCTCCAAGTACAGATTTTCTACTTACTGGTTCTCCTGTAGATTCTGTGACCATTTCCGCAGCTCTTGCAATATCACTGGGCTTTATTGGTATCTCATCCTCTTTAGTTTCTTGAATCTGATCATTTTCATCTTTATAAAGATGAGGGGGTTTACTATCTGATATTAGATTAGCTATGTATTCTTGA
>WJKO01000641.1 GCA_014729055.1 Promethearchaeota archaeon
GTACGTCGTGTATTGAAGTAGAATAATATGCGATCCGACGACCAGATGTCAATTGTTCAATCTTGTTCTTCATATCTGTTATTCTATCTAACAGCTGCTCATTTGATTGTTGAGGGGGATCTAATTTATGGAATAGTATATGAATTACTGGATCTTCATTCATTTCATCTAAAATCTCTATAATTTTCTCAAAGTATTCTAAACTTTCTGGAAATCTATCATCATCCAAAACGTCAATAACATAAAAAATAATCTCTGCTTCAACAAATACAAAATTTTTTTCTTTCAACACTTTATCTCGATATTTTTTCTGTCCACCCAAATCCCAGTGAGTAATATTCATTCCCAATAATTTCATTGTAGTGGTCTGATTTCGAGATACACCAATCGTAGGTCGAATGCCACTCAATAAAGAGAATTCTCCATTAAGCGTATAGATTATAGAAGTCTTTCCTCCATTATCTAACCCAACAAATATCGCTTTCTCCATTTGAGTTTCTCGCCTTCATACTAGTATGATTGTTATATAGATAACTAATATATTTAAGTTAAAAAAGCGTTTATTTATTTTTTATTTAAGTATTTCAATGTGTTGTGAATCTTTTTTTTCTGAAAGTCGTTTCTTCCTGATTCTATTTGGATATGAAAGATTAATGGAACTAGTTAGTATTTCCTTTTTATTTAGTTTAGCTTCCTCTACAATTAGAACAGCCGGCGATTCATGTCCCCTTTTAAATGAAATTGCCTTACTTCCCCCGGGAAAGTGTCTTCCGAAAAAGTCACCAACGGGATTGCACGCAACAATTGGCACCCTGTTCTCTAAGGCACGAGCTTTCAGGTAGGTTTTCCAATTTTCCAATCCATCCTCTCTAATCAATGTCGGACTTATCAAAATTTCTGCGCCATTTTCTACGGATAAACGGGGAGTCTCATAGAAAGCAACATCAAAACAAATTAAAATAGTAAAGAAGACTTTTTTTTTCTTGTATTCAAAAATTTTTAACTGATTTCCAGGTGTAAATAAATATGGTTCATAACTATAAAGATGAATCTTATCTTGTCTTCCAATTTCATCACCGGATTCGTTGAAATAATAAGTCGTAATAAAAAATTTGTCTTGTTCATTCTGTCTTCGTTTTTCCCATATACCTCCTGAGATTATAGAAACGCCGTAATTTTTAGCTAGCGTTTTTATGAAAATATAGTCTGATCCTCTCTCATCATTTATTGCGGTTCGAATATGATCGAGTTCAGGTATAGGTCTCCATCGCTCTGGAAGAACTAAAATGTCTGGATCCTCATGTATAGCTTCTGCTACCAATGATTTTATTCTTTCATCCATTATTTCTTTACTAGAACTGATTTCACATTGTAATAGTGAAATTTTTATAGATTTTGCCAGTTCCAACACCTGGAATTATGATATTTTATCCCGTTCTTTTAATTAAGTGCCAACCAAATTGTGTTTTTACCGGTTCGGAGATATCGCCGACTTTCAGCGAGAGCACTGCTTTTTCAAATTCTGGAACCATAGCCCCCTTTGGAAACCATCCCAAATCGCCTCCACGTTTTTTCGAAGGACATTCAGAATGCTTTTTTGCGAGATTTTGAAATTTTTCCCCTGCATCAAGCTTTTCTCTTACTTTAAGTAACTGGCTATGTTTTTTCATTAATATATGTGAGGCGCGCATTTTGCCGCCTTTACTCTTTTTCTTTCCCATTTTATACAATTCCGTTTTTTCTTTTTGATTATTGCTTTTTAATTGTTTTTATTCATTACATTATAAATTTTTTTAGTTTTCCAAACTTTCTATTATTTTTATCAACTTTTCTAAGGTATAAATCTCATAATCTGGATTTATTTCCGTTTTTTCGTTGGAATTTTTAAGATTTGGATCATATTTTCCACCGCGATGAATAAGCACAGAAGTCATTCCAATTTCATTAGCTGGTTTAATGTCTTTATCAAGTCTATCACCCACATATAGGCATTCCTCAGATTTAAAGTTCATCTCTTTCAAGCAGTAACTGAAAAAGTCTGTATCAGGTTTATTGAATCCTACCTCTTCTGAAATGAAAATGTGATCGAAATAATCAATGATTTCCATCCTCAGTATCTTCTCATATTGTTTTACTGATATTCCGTCAGTAATTATTGCAAGAGTTTTCCTTAGTTGTTTAAGTTTTTTTAGTGTCGGGATAACATCACTAAAAGGTTTTAAATACCTTACTTTAACAGAATGATATCCCCAAACGCCAGCTGCTATGTATTTTGGCACACTGAAATTTTTCTTAGGATGAATATTGGGCTGGTCTTTTATTCTTTCTAAAAATACATCAAAATGTCTATGATAATTGCTTCCGAATTCATTTACTATCTTATCTAGTAATATTGATGCATTTTCCATGTCTATATTCAGCCCTTGTTGAATCATCTTCTTTAACCCACCTTTTCTTGACTCATTGGTGAGCCATGTTGCATCATATAATGTATCATCAAGATCAAAAATTATAGTTTTTATCATCTATAAAAATAAATAAATCAATCAATGTTATAAAAATAAATCCAATTGAATACAAAAAAGACAAAAATCTTTTTAGAGAGAAATAAAATTATAATTCTAGGACAATTTTTTTTAAATCAAAAGTAACCTATCCCCCAGTCAAAATTCTGGAAGTATATAAAATGCACATTGTTATTGCTTTGTCGTGGTTCCATCGGAAAGTAGGGCCAATCGTGTTTTATTATTATCCAGAAGGTGAATTAGAGGAAGAAGAAAAGATCCGTATAGCAGATCAAATAGATCAAGCCTTCGAAGAGGGTTTCTTTAGCCACAGCTTTGATGAGTTAATCTCAATGAATTATTATTTTGAGATATTTTCTAAATGGGCACGTGGGCAAAAAGAAATGCTTATGATTAGCGCAATTTTTGATACAAATGTATCTTCGGACGTTGAACATGAAGTATTAGGTGAGTCAATAGATTTCGCGAACAGGATAAAGAACCATAAAGATATTTACAAAGCCTTTTATAACGAGGATAATCCTCAGTACTCGTCCGATAGTGCCGAGATTCAGAAATACAGTGAACTAGTTAAAGTCTGGGTGAATGAGCTTTATTGGGCTGTTGTTGAAATTACAAGAGAAAAAACAGAAGAAGAAATCATTGCCGAATTAATGAGCCAAGAAGCTGTCTATGACTTGGTTAGTTTCTTAAATCATGGACCAGTTTCGTTAGAAGATCTGCAATTTTGGTTTGATTTAAAATTTCCTGATTTAAATCTACAGAAAACACTCGAGAAATTAGAAAAAGAAAGAATTATCTTTATAAATGATATTGGGGTTGAAAATTATGTTCTATTGGTAAAGGAATTGATGGTAGAACGTATCCCCCCAGAATGTATAATCACATTATTTGAAGAAAAACCAGAGATCAAGGAGCTTACAGAATTATTCTCAAATAAAGTAATGAATTTTTTTAGTGAGTATAAACCAACTCCTGAGGATTCAAGAATACTTTTTGATTTAGTTGCAGATTCAAAGCTCTATAATTTATTATCTCAACTTAGAGTAGGTCCGATACCTAAAGAGAAGTTCACAGAAATGATTGCTGAAGAGTTAAAACAAGAGGTTATTGATAGACTTGATATTCTAAAAAAACATGATATTATTGATGAATTCAACTATAAACAGGAAAAATTGCTAATTTTAAAAACAGATATTAGATTCAAGACAGCATTTCCGGATTATTTGAAACGAATCATTCCTAAAAAAACACAAGAACAAATTGCGCAGAAATACCAACCAACACGTTCAGACGATATAGACTTAGAGAGTATTAGTTTATTGGCTGACGATGGTGAATCGGGAGAGATTGGTGACTATAATACGGAGGATTTAGCTAACATTTTTGGTGAGCCAGGCGACACTATTAATCATTTAAAAGAACTATCAGAATCAATTTTAGAAAAGAAAATGAAAAAAGATAATTCAAAAACAAAGAAAAAATGAATGTGAATAAGTGAGCAAAATGGAAGAGGAAAAACTTAGTTGGGGTCAAGTTATTGATAAAGAAGATCTAAATCAAATCAACTTACCTAAATCTATGATAGAATCATATATCAAGAAAACTCAAAAAAAGCATGTCTTAATCGTCTTTACTCCAAGGGAAAATATATTGAAGATAGATGTATTTCCTATCGAAAATAAAGATATAATTAAAGTGCAATTAAAATTGACACAATTTTCAGGAAGTACGGTTAAGCAAATCGCACATATTATTCGAGAACTTAATATTCCTAAGAATCTATTCACATCTGGAGTGTGTATTCAGTCAGATATGTGTTTATATGAAGCATACATCGAGTATCATAAACTCGGTGTTTCACTTGATGATCTAAAAGAAAGATTTACGGACGTAGAAAACGTCACTGAAGTTAATATCATTAAAATAAAATAAGTAATCAAATTCAAGATTTAATTAAACTAAAATTAAATTTTAGTTAAATAAACTAAAAATTAAAAATAAACTAAAAATTAAAAATAGAGGTAGAATGGAAATTGATCCAATCAGTATTTATTATTTTACCAGAAAAACAAAATGCATGTATTTTTTATGGACAAATTGATGAGAACGACGAAATAGAGGATTTAAGCAATATTTTGGGCGTTGTTGTTGAATACGCCAGCAGATTAGATGAGGGTGATATTAAACCTTTAGGGATTAGTCAAGGGAAATTTGCTTATGGAAAATTTCAGAATATCTACGTTATATTTAAGATCCAACCCTCAGATGATTTAGACGAAATAAAATCAATTCTTAAGAATTTAGCAACTGGTTTTATAAATCTATATGGTGAAAGTTTAAAGTCTGCTGACGAAGATCCATCTAAGTACGAAGATTTCTCAAATAAGATCAATGCTTTTCTAAGCGAGTCAGAAGACGAGGAAGAGAAAACAGAAGAAAAAGTAAAAAAAGATTCTGGAGAACCAAAATTAAAAGTGCCAGAAAAGAAAGTTAAGGCTCAAGCCAAGAAACAAAGGAAAGTA
>WJKO01000642.1 GCA_014729055.1 Promethearchaeota archaeon
GAGACTACGGATTCAGCACTGCTGTCTGTCTTCATCAGAATCTCATTGATATCTGCAACTCTGCCAAGCCCGTCAACATTCACGTCGTTAAGCTCGAAGGCTAAGCCTGTAAATCCGGCGGTGGTTGTCTCATAGCCTGTCAGCACATTATCATTGTTATACTGATAATCAATGGTAATTGTATTCCCGTCTGCGCTATTCTCCAGATAATATGTCAGGCTGCTGCGGCTGCCGTTCTCGTCATATTCGAAGGCAGCAATTCGGTCGTTCGCTCCCAATGCAGGCTCGTTGACGCTGATGACTCTGCCGGCCTGGTCGTAATCGTACTGCACGGAGTAAATCAATTGCTCGGAGGGGTTATAAACTTTTATTGTCTTTTTCTGATTGTCTGCTGTGTAAGTATATTGAACTTCGTAATCGTTCTGGTCTTTGATAGAGACTGCCCTGCTGAGTACATCATATTCATAGCTTATCAGACTGTCGCCGTCATAGCAGTATTTGGTGATTTCATTAACTTCGCCGTTGTACCAGGTAATTTTCCGCACCCTGCGTCCTGCATAATCGTATTTATGAGGATGAAAATTTGGTATTTTTTATATTCCGTTTATTAATATACTTTGTTGTTGTGACAATTAAAAAAACAAAAAGTAGAATAATAAAAAAGAAAGCAACCATATTCGTATGAAGAATACCATTCGTTTTTAATATATTTATCATATCAGAATTTTTGTTCTTTATATTCGATTGTGTCTTATCTATATAGCTTATCTTTGCAATTGTGCCGTCCCCAAAGGTGACTATATAAGACCCTAAGCTTTTACTAACCAACATTATCTTGCCGTCCTCATCCCAAGCATTCGGGTAATATCTTATGTTATATTCCTTTTCATCAAAATTGACTTCGTTGAAATATAATTCTTTGAGGTTTCTTGGAGGTCTTTTATTCTCTATTAGATATTTATTAATTTGTTTCCAGCAAATTTTATGGCGCACTAATAACTTCTCGCTTTGTAAATGATCATACGTTCCTATAATCGAACAGAAACAAAGTAATATAATTAATCCACCACCAATAAATAATTCTATTTTGTTAAGTATGTTCTGGCCTTTTTTCAAATTATTCTCATTCGTATAGTTCATTATACCATTGATATCGATTGGGCTCATATGTCCATTTATATTGAAACAAGTTCATAGGATAACCTGGCATCCATGGATCTAAAATAAGATTAACCTCATTCGTTCTATTATCAACCACTGTAACAAAATCATGCGTTACCCATGAAGGTGCTAGCTTTCCTATCTCCTCTTTATATATTCTATGGCCAACAAAACTTCCCGATACTCCTTCTAAACGATAGTTCTCAGTATCCAGATTCCAACTGATTATTTCTTTTTGATACTCAGAACAACTCATGTATTCACAAAGTGGCTTTCTTGCTAATAAACCCCACATTTTTCTTTTATATCTTTTCTCTATACCTTTGAGTTGTGAATCCTTTTCACTCTTAGGTGCTGAAGAAAATTTTGATCTTTTCCAGAACTCAGGACATGGATTAGCTCCAATTAACCCCCACGGATCCACCCAATTCAAAGGGTTATTACCCACGTAGGTATATATATTCATCCCATCATCATAGCCGATGGGGTCGGACTGTAAGAACCTGCCGATTGCGATAGTAATCGGTAATCGAGCTGTTCTCATTCTATTGCATTTTTCTTCTTAATCGGCCAGAGCCTATTTGCTAATACGAAAGTCCAGAAAATAATTACGGCGATAAGCCAAATTGATGCCGTAATAATTGCAATTTGACTTTGCATAATGAAAGATCATTTACGACATTATTGTGATACGCCAGCTCAGGGGGCAATTCTTGATCTAAAAAGATTTGCCATTGCAAAAAAAATAATTATAAAAAAAATATTGGAACAATCCAACCCGAAGATAATACCGCTACTAACAAATTCCTTGTTATTCTAAAAGCTACTTTTTTATTCATTATTTAATCAAAATCCCTATTACTTCGACATCTTTTTGTGCTTTGCTCTAAACTCGAAGACTTATTACCTCGTTTAGTTAGAAACCCTACAATAAAATATGTAATTAGTAATAAAACCGCAGCAATAATACAAATCAGTGTTCCGTCTTTGTATAAACTTGTATTAACATAAGTATCCTTTGTAAATGTGCTTAATTCATATCCATCTTTAATATCACTTTGCCATGCTTCCATATAATTATCACATAAGTGATTTTCAAACATCCTAAGTCTTCCTTTTACATATTGAAATCCTGATATGGAAAGCACCAATCCAATAAGCTGGATAAATATAATCAAAAAAAATAATACTCTCCTGATATTTTTGAACGTTTTTCCTTTCATAGAAAATCAATCCTTACGCATGTTTGTTCAATAAACTTTCTTTTGCTTTTATTAATTTCCCATAATATTTACTAACTACCTTTCCTTTTAATTTGACCTCCTTTCTTTTCGATTTTTTCTATCTTATCAAGGATTTCTTCTGCTAGTTTGTCTGGATAGTCTATTCCCCAATCACTACCTGGAAGATAAACATCGGCCCAATTTTCAGCTGCCTTATAGACAAAATCAGTACAGTTTTCTGTAAAATGATCGTAATTATCGTTTCCGTATTTTTCAATTTTCGCCTTTGTAACAGCATATTTTTTTCTCGTGATATTATACGTAACGTAAACAAATTTTCGATTTAATTTATTCTTTCTATGTATATCATTGTGTAATCCGTCTGGATAAGATCCTCGGCTGTATATTTCTCCCTGCTCATTTTTCAATTCAATCCAAGCATGTCCCCCCCCACCCGC
>WJKO01000643.1 GCA_014729055.1 Promethearchaeota archaeon
ATATTCGGGTGTAGTATAGTCACCTATTCCCTTTGATGGTATGCTAGTCATTCCTTTTCCTATAGCCATTTTTGAAACCCAAGATGCTACTTTTTCTATGGGGGAAAATGATAGCAGTTTCCTAATTTTCTTAGAGAGAACATCCCATCTATCATTAATTAGCCCGTGTTCAATACTATTATAATAATGAGCAATTAACTCGGGCAATCTGGCATCTGATGGATATCCGATATCATTCCATAAAATGGACGGTTTATATTTTTCAATCAATTCCATATAATGTTGATAGACGTATTCTGCATATTCTGGTTCGATTGAACCATTATTCATAAAGCTTCCCAAGTCGGTTATCGGATTATTATTAAAAGTCCAATCTAAAATACCCGAATAATAGACTCCCATTCGCAATTCTTGATCTCTTACTGCATTAGTTAATTCTCCGACTAAGTTCCTTTTTGCATAATATTCATTCTTTCTGGGATTAGGATGATCACTGGGCCATAATAAAAAGCCATCGTGATGCTTAGTAGTTAATACAACATATTTTGCCCCTGCATTTTTAAATAAAGTCGCCCAAGCATGAGGATCCCAATCTTCCACGAGTTCATTGAATTTTGGGGCGAAATTTGAATAACTGAATTCCTTGCCGTAGTTTTCTATGTGGTACTTTCTTGATTTTGTCCCTTCTATTCTAATGGAATTTTGGTACCATTCTGCGTATGGATTGTTTCTATAGTGAAATTCCCAGCCGTGTTCTCCAATGGTTTCATTGATACCACCAAACTCAGTAGGGGCATATGCGGGAATAGAATACAATCCCCAATGTATAAATATACCGAGTTTTGCATCATGAAACCATTTTGGCACATTATGGTTTTTTAAGGATTTTATCGTTGGCTTGAACATTATATCTACCTTATATTCCTCAGCTTTTATTTATCTAAGATTTGGAGTTTCAATTTACATTTAATGATTCTTATTATTATTTTTTGTTTTAATTTGTCTATATTTCTTATATTCAATTTGTTTCTAATTTTTTAAATATCTAAAAAGAGAACTAAATTTTAGGATACATTAAGTTGTATGAATAATTTGAGGGAATTAGAAATGCAAATGGCATCTTTTTTTAATAAAAGTGAAAGAGATCTTAGAGATTTATTTAGTCCTAATAAGCGATATACTATTATAGCAGGAGCGGGCATATCCATGGATGAGCCATCTTGCTTATTATCAGCAAGACAGATCGTAGGTTATCTGATTGACGCTTGTTGTCCTCCTGAGGAAAAAAACAGTATTATGGCATTAGACGGACTGCGATACGAGTTGGTAATTGAGGCAATTAAGAAAATCTACGATCCTGAATTAAATTTCATGAATTTCTTTGATTTTTTTGAAAAACCTAATATTAATCATCATCTATGTGCTGCTATAATCATTCAAGAGCTTGGAGATGTTATTACTACAAATTTTGATTATTTAATCGAACTGGCGGCAATGGATCAACTCGATGAAAAACAATATCCTAGAATTATGCCAGTTATAACCCGTGAAGATTTTGCTAAATTTAATCATAAAGAGGATATTGAAAAGCTGCGTACACAGAAAAGACTACCTATATGTAAAATCCATGGATCCAAAAAGAATATTATTTCTGGAAATAATACTACAGATTCTCTTGTAACTACTATGGCAGACTTGGGTAAAGGTAGAGGGGGGGGAGAGACATTTGCTGTCGAACCTTATAAAAGACCATTGTTAACAAATCTTACAGATAACCGTTCTCTAATTGTAATTGGATATTCTGGCAGCGATGATTTTGACATAGGACCAACACTAAAAAGTCTGCCAAACGTGAAGGAAATATTTTGGATAAACCATATAATGGATGAATTCACGGGCAACGCTGATCATTATGAGGTTGTCGATGATATACAATATTTAAAGATAGATCCTAATCTCCCGCAAATAGACAGAGTATTGGGCGATCTCGGTAAAAGCCTTCGTGTAATTGAATCAGATGCTAAAATTTATAGAATTGATGTAAATACTGGTCAATTCATAGAAAAATTCCTGTGGAATGTTCTTTTTAAAGATAAAAAAATACCAAAAATCGGAACGTATGATAGGAGTAAAGAGGAATTATCAGATATCATTAAAGGATTGCTCGGATCGGATTTAGGATCCGAGATATTACAATGGGAAATGGCATATATTATTTATGATCGTTTATTTAAGCGCGAAAAAGGGCTTGAATGTGCCGAAAAAATGATGGCAATCGCAAAGAAGGTGAAAAATTCATATAAAGAAGGGAAAGCATTACTTTATAAATCTACAATGCTACAAACCCAAAACAAGTTTGAAGAATCAGTAAAATGTTATAATCAGGCTTTGGAAATTGCAGATGAAGACTATAAAGATGAATTATACGAAGGTTTAGGAGAATGTTTCAAATCTTTAGGTCGGTACAAAGATGCAATTAAGATGGTAAGAAAGGGGATTAATATTGCAAAGAAGCAGCAAGACTTAGAGAGTCTGACATCATTGACCTACAGTATGGGGCAATTGTACGTAGATCAAGGAAGATATAAAAAAGCTATGGACACATTTAATTTGGGTTTGGATTATGCGGATAAAATAGGTGATCTATTAAACAAATCATCAATATTAACGCAAATTGCTGGTATAAAAATGCAATTACATCAAATGGAAGAAGTTGATGAAGTATTTAATGAAGTATTGAAAATTCTAAAAATACTTAACGATACGAGCGGTATAGCATATACATATCATAATATGGGCGTTTTAAAAACCGATCAAAAAAAATATGAGGAAGCACTGAAACTAGTTAAGATTGGTCTGGAAAAAGCGGAATATCTGCCAAGACCGAAAGCAGCATGTTATTTTCAAATGGGTTTAGCTTATCACTATATGGGAGACTATGAAAATGCTCTTCGCCACTTTAGACAATCAGAAAAAATATATTCCCAACTAAAAGTATTACCTAACCTATCAGAGATTTATAGCTGTATGGCTGTGCTCTACCGAGACCAGAAGAAATTTGACGAATCCATACAATATCATAAAAAGGCCTTGAATATAGCAGATAAAATACGCAATCTTCGCGTAAAAAGCCTTTATCTTGTTGAATATGGATTCACTCTTGGTCAAATGGATAAAACTGCAGAAGAGAGAGAAATTTATGAACAGTCATTAAAGATATCTGAAGAATTATCTCGAATGAGCGACACTGATATAATCGTTCCAAATAGAAATATACCTCATATTAATGTTATTTATATGAAATTTAATATTGCAATTTGTCTTGGAAAAGAAGATAAATTTACAGAATCTAATGAATTATTTGAGGAATTGTTACCTTTTAATGAAATTCTATTTACTCCCGTTTTAAGAATTGTGGGTTTTAGAAGGATTGGTAATAATTATGATTCTTTAGGGGAACATGAAAAAGCCATTGAAACATATATGAAAGCCAAGGAACTATGTAACGAAGATGATTTGCGTTATCAGTATCAAAACGTTGAGAAAGAAATCGGTTATTCATATATAGCTTTAAAGCAATATGATAAAAGTAAACCACATTTAGATAGAGCGATGGCTATCAACGAGAGAGCTATCGAGCAATTAGACAAGGAAGATCCAAATTATGAGAACGATTTAAGATTTTTAAACAGAGATCTTAGCAACGTTATTAACAATCTTGCTATACTCGAAGAAAAGCAAAAGAATATTGAGAAAGCCGTTGAATTATACACCAAATCATACGAAATAGACAGAGATTATAACTTCTTGGACAATTCAGCGATTGTTTTAAGGAATATTGGGAATCTATATTATGATGTAAATAATTTCAATGAAGCCAAAAAGTATTTTCTAAAAGCAGCAAAAATATTCGGCGAAGTTGGTAACTCTAGCAAGGAAATGACTTCATATAATGATGCTGGAAACTGTTGTTATAGTTCTTATAACAAAGACCCATCAATTATTCATGAGGGTATTAATTATTATAAAAAAGCTTCGGAAATTGCAAAAAGACGGAGTTGGTTACAATCATTAAAGACACATTTGAGTAACATAGGGGGAATGTATCGAAAAATAGAAATTGAAGATGAAATGCTCAAATATTATAATGAATCTATTGAAGTTCGAGAAATTCTGAATGATAAGTATGGAATAGGTGATGTAAAATATTATATCGGTTTCTATTACGAAAATCGTAATAATTATGATGAAGCTGCGAATTATTGGCGTGAATCATTCCAGATATTTTTGGAATTAGATAAAAAGGACGACATTCTAACAGTCGCCAGGAATTTAGGCAATTGTTTATCAAATGGAAAACATCCTGAGGAAGCTATAAAATATTTCAGGTATGTGATTGACATGGCTAAAGAAACGAATAATGTCATAGAGGAATTAAAAACATATGCTCGGATTGGAAATGCATATTCCAACAATAATATGGATGAAGAATCAATTAAATATAATGAACTCTGTTTAAAACGCGCTCAAGAAGAGGACGAGCAAGATATTATTGCTATAGCCTACAATAATCTCGGTTTAACCTATAAGGACATGAAAGATTATGATAAAGCTGCTGAATATTTAAAGAAAGCATTTGAAGTATCGAAATCAATAGACAATAAAGATTCGATGGCTTCATACGCATATGAGTTAGCTAAAATTTATCAAGAAGATGAGAAATTGGAAGATGCAATTAATTATTTTAAAATTAGTGCAGAAATTTTTGAAGAGATTGACAGTTTATCTAGTTTAAGAGATTCATTCAGATGGCTTGGAAAGGTTTACTTGGATCTTAAAAGAAATGAAGAATCTACCTATTATTATACAAAAGCCGCGGAAGTTTCACTCAATGCAAACAATCTAAAAAATGCTGGATTAGATTACAGGGACGTGGGTTATATGTATAGAACAAACGGAGAAATGGAAAAATCGATAGAAACATATCATAAAGCCATAAATTTAAGTAATCAAGTCGAGGATTATGAAAACGTAATTGATTGCTATAACGGAATTGCTATGACATACTATAAGATGAGTGATTGGAATAATTGTATCGAGATGTTTGAGGAAAAACTGGCTCTTGCTGAAAAATATGGAACGCTTGATCAGCAACGCGGTTGTTTCTATGATATTGGAAACGTCTGTTACAAAGCTCAAAGATACGAAGAAGGGTTTAAAGCACATGGAAAAGCAATAAATTTGGCGGAACAACTAAACTTAGAACAGAAAGTATATGATACATACTGGGAATTAGCGTATGGATATAAATCAGCAGAAGATTACCCAGAAGCAATAAAAATCTATAAATTATTAATGCAAAAAGCAGAAAAGAAGCTATTTCTAAAAGACGAACGTACCTTTGCAGTCTATATCGCAGAATTATATAATAAACTCGGCGAACATCAAGAAGCAATCAATTATTATGAACAAGCAACATTCTTAGATGAAACACTAAACGATAATCCTGCTCAGAACCTATCCAATATAGGACAAGTATATGAATCCATGGGAGAAGCATTGCATGCAATTCATTATTATACTAAAGCTTGGGAACATGAAACTGTGCTTGGCAAACCAAATCAAGCATTCACCTATTCAAATAATTTGTTAAACTGTTATAAACGTTTGGAGGAAGTGGATTTAAATTTAGGAGATGAATCTGAAAGATCAAATGCATCAAAAACAAAAGAATCTATCAAAATAGCAGGAAACTTTGTCAACTTGACAGATATAGAAAATATATTAGATAACTATCAGAATATTCTTAACGATTACAAACAAGATATTGATAAATTTAAAGAAAATGAGCAAAAAGCCGATGCAGTTTCAGCGAAATCTGATACAAAAACTAAAATACAAGAAAAATTGTTGTCGATAGAAAATAATATCAGAATATTGATCAAAAGTGGGTCATTACTAATCAACACCAAAAAGTTTCAAGATAATATTCACAAGGTTTCCAATGCTATAGATTTTGCAAGCCAAAGTGAAACGAATGAATCTATTATTAATACTATTCTTCAATTATGTAAAGTCTATAAGAAAGAACACAGGTTGGAAGAATCAATTCCTTTATTGAAACAGGCAATAAAGAAGTCAGAAAAATTATCAGACCCTGATTTGACCGAGAACTTATTGCTGAAGCTTATTGAAACACAAGTTAATTCGGATAATTTAGAGGATGCAATAAGAATCGTGCAAAATCTAAATGATTTAAATCGCGAGAAGGATCCAACTAAAAAAGCGAGAAATCTATGCATATTGGGATCTATAATGATAAGAAGTAAAGCATTCGAAAAAGCAAAGAAGAACTTAGAAGAATGTATTAAAATCTGTGAGAAATCGGGAATAGATACCTATTTAGAGGAGGCATTAAATCAGTCTTGCATTTTGCATAGATATTTAGGGAATTATGATAAGGGAATTGAATTTGGAAAACAAGCTCTGGATATTGCCTCAGAACTCAATGATATAGAATCAATGGCAGAAAATTCATACAATATAGGTTTAATCTATAAAGAATTGACGGATACTCTTAATGCAAGATTATATTTAAATAAAGCGTATAATTTAGCCGAATTATCTGAAGATATAAGAAAAATGATTAAATATAAAGAAGAAACCGCTAAGCTCTACCATATACAAAGTATTTCCTCTTCTGCAATACCAGTGTTTCAACAAGCATTAAAACTTGCGGAAGAATTAGGTGATAACGAGCTCATTATGAAACAAATGTATAATATTGCCAATTCATACGATCAATGGAAAATCGATAAACAAGACGCCCTAACATGGTTAGAAAAAGCATTAGATTACGCATCAAAACCTGAAATTAGCCAAAGTTTCTTGAGATTATTTTACAATGACTACGGTGTTGTTCTATTTAAACTCGATAAGCATAAAGAAGGTCTTAAATATTTGAATAAAGCTTTTGATATTGCAACGAAATTAAATGATATTGATATAATTAAGAAACAATCTTTAGAAATTTATTTCGCATTTAAAAATATAAAAGAATACGATACTGCAAGAGATTCACTGTTTAAATTGGTGGACGTTCTTGAGGAAAAAGGTAGAAAAGAAGATATTGCTCAAGTAAATAATAGAATCGGACAATCTTATGATCAACAATCTAATTTTGAAAAAGCAATAGAATATTATAAGAAGTCCGCGGACTTCTACGCAACTACTGATAATTTAGAGATGATAAAACCAACATTCCGAAATACTGCTATGGCTTATTATTCGTTAAGAAATTATGAGGAAGCATTGAAATGGTTTACAAAAAGACATAAGGAAATTAAGAAATTTAAAGATGAGAAAGAGATAATAAAAAGTCTTAATGAAACAGCTTATATCTATGAAAATATGCAAAGAAATGATGAAGCGATAGAATTGTTTACGAAAGGGCTTAAAAAAGCGAAAGAATCCGATGATAAAGAACAAATACGATACGCATCACATGGAATGGGCTTGGTCCACAGAAATAAGAAAATGGTTGAAGAGGCCTTAAAGTGGTTTGAAAAAGAAGCAAAAATGGCGGATGAAATAGAAGATTACAATAATAAAACCGAGGCACTGGCTTGGATAGCTAAGTGTTATAGTGAAATGAATCGGCTTGAGGACTCTTATGATTATTATTTACTATCTATGGATTCAGCTAAGAAAGCGGAAAATTACCCAAAAGTTGCCCAAGAGTACGCAAATGCTGGTTATATTGCATCTTTAATGGAAAATTTGAACAAAGCAGAAGAATTGTGGCTGATAAGTGCAAATATCTATCATCAACTCAAGGATTACAAAAACGAAGAAGATATTTATGACAGGTTGGGTTGGGCTTATTTTAAACGGAAGAAGTATGAAAAAGCTGCGAAGTATTATGCTAAAAGAACAGAAGTCATAGAGAGCGCAGGAATCAAAATGAATATGTGTAAGCCCTACCGTGCCATCGCAAATTCATATTGGAATTTAAAACAATACGAAAAATCTATTGAATATCATCTTAAGGAACATCAAGCGGCTAGAGATATCAATGATATTGATACAATCGTTATATCATTAAAAGAAATAGGTGGTAATTACTATGAATTACAAGATTATGATAATGCTATTAAGTTTTACAAACAAGGGCTTGAAGAATATGATGAATTGTTCCCAGAGGAGTTAAAAACAATACCAAGTGATATAAAATGGCAGTTATATCAAAATTTAGGAACAGCATATAGACAACGGGGAGATTATGAAGAAGCATTAGATTCTTTCTCAAAAGCCGTAGACATTTCTAAAGCACTAAATGCACACGCTAATACTGCTTGGACACTTGGCAGTATTTCTATTTTATATGATATGCAAGAAGATTATAACCAAGCGATAAGCTATCGAAAAGAAAGTCTAAAACTCGCTGAAGAACACGCAGATTTAAAAGAACTTAAAAATGATTATGAGAAAATGCGAAGCTTATATGAAAAAATCGGTAACAGCGCAAAGATCAGCGAATTTAATGAAAAGATCAAGATTTTGGAGTATGAAATTGCAGATGAGAAAAATCAAGGTATCTTTGCTGAAAAATATGAAGACAAGATAGAAACTCTGTTTTCTAAGGATGATGAATATGTCCTTTTAGCAGGATCTTTACTTTCTGAGTATGACCCAGCTAATATTGCGCCCATGAAGATTTTTTCAAGACAGATCTTAAAGAAATATCTTGAGAATCTTGATGAAAAGGAAAGAGAAATTGCCGAAATTATTTCCAATTATGATCTTAATTACCAGATAATCACTGAAAGTCTAAATAAAGTGATAAATACTCAACCAGAATTCATGACTTATTTCACTGAGAACAAGGTTGTTAATACTATGCACGTTTTATGTGCTAATATCATTAATAATAGCCAAGCAGTATTTACCACCAATCAAGATTTCTTGATCGGGGAAGCCTTGAAGAAAATAGTTAAAAAAGAAGAATACAATAAAATTAAGACTATAATCACAGATGAGGATTATAAAGAATACTACAACACTCAATCCATTGATAGAGAAAAAGTGCTGCCTGTGTTTAAGTTATCTAATTCCTCCTTGGACCTTAAAAAACGACCTGCAATTAAAAGTCTAATAGAGAATAAAACTCTCATTGTCATTGGTTATCCTATTAGAAAAGAATTTAGTATTGAGGACTTAGTGCACGAATTCTATGGGGTGAAGAAAATAATATGGTTCCACGAAAAAAATACAACTAAAATAAATATAGAAAAACTCAAAGAGATTGATGATGAGACCAAATGGTCAGCTACAAAGGGGATATATCCGATGCTCGCCCAAATTGCAAATTTACGAAATATCCCCGTATATAGAATCAATACAAGGACTCGCAACATAGCCAGCGGTAAATTATTTATCCAGTTAGCACCCCAAGTGAAACATATTAGTACAAATAAACAACCAGATAGTAACATTGAATTAAGCAAGATTTTAGAGAAGACTGATCCACTCGATAAATCCAAGAGCGATAGATTGTTGCTTGAATTATACTTCAGATTGAGAGATCAAGATAATTATCTTAGAATAATGAATAAAAAAATTGATAAACTTAAAGACGATAAGAAAGCAGAATTGCTTATAAAAGCTTCTCTCTTAATAGAGAAGGGTGATTTCTATCGAATAAACAATAAAATCGAAGAAGCATTAGCACAATACGCTGATGCGAGTAAGATCTATGAATCTCAAGAGGAATGGGTCAAAAAGGCAGACTGTGACAAGCGAGTAGGTGAAATCTATTTACAAAAACAAGACTATGAATTAGCATGGGAGAAGTTTGAGGATAGTTATGCACTAATAGAAGAGGCAAATAAAAGAGAACTTTATCCCATTTATCTATTTGAATTGGGACGTGTCGCCTTTGCACAATCACAATTTATCGAAGCTATGGAAAATTGGGTCACAGCATTAAAAATGATTGAAAACCGTCCATCAGACGAACTTATGGTTAAATTAATGACTAACATTAGTAATGTCTATCATGTTCAAAAGGATTATGATGAAGAACTCAAACGGCTTAATGAAGCTCTTGAGAAAGCGGATGAGATTGATGATATTATGCAAAAACTAAGTATACTCGAATTAATAGCAGAAAATTATAGAGCAACAGGTAAATTAGATAAATGTTTAGAAATGTATGAGAAAATATTAGATATGTATAGAACTCTAATGCTTCAAGAAGAAACTGCTCAAACTCTAACGAGGATCGGCGCTATTTACGAGGAACTAGAAAAGTATAAAGATGCATTGATAAATTATAAAGAGAGTTTTAGTATTGCACAGATGATTCAAAATAAAATCCTCGAAACTAGCATAGCAAATCTCCTTGCAAAATGCTTATATAAAAACAAGGAATATGAAGAAGGATATAACATAATAAAAAACGCACTAATCATAGCAGAGAAACTGGGCTTCGAAAGTTATATTGACCCCATAAGGGAAACTATGGCTCAAATTCAAGCCAAACGATAATTTATGGTGATAAGCATTAAATAAATAAGTTAAATCGAATAAAATATCCTTATGAAGTCGGAAAATGTTAAACCCATAACAGCAATTGTTCTGGGTGCTGGTAGTCGTGGTAGGGAAGCTTACGGAGTATACGCAGAACAGAATCCAGATTGCATTAATATGATTGCAGTCGCAGAGCCAGATGACATAAAGAGAAAATTGTTTCAAAAATCGCATAATATATCGGATGAATTGGCTTTTGAAACTTGGGAGGAATTACTTGAACAAGGTAAAATTGCGGATGTTGCCTTTATTACTATGGGCGATCACATGCATTATAAACCTGCCATGAAAGCTATGGATTTAGGATACGATCTTTTACTTGAAAAACCAATAGCACCAACTTTAAAAGAATGCCAAAATTTAGAAAAAAAAGCAATAGAAAAGAATTGCTTAGTTCAGATAGGACATGTATTGCGGTTTGCGCCGTTCTGGAAAAAAGTTAAAACGATTATAGAATCTGGACGGATCGGAGATGTTATCCATTATGAGCATTCCGAAAATGTCAGCTATTGGCATTTCGGTCATTCTTTCGTTCGGGGATTATATAAAAATAGGGAAACATCCAATCCTATTATTCTTGCTAAATGCTGTCATGATTTAGATCTAATGACGTGGTATCTGGGAAAACCATTCGAAGTTAAGTCGACTGGATCCTTGTCTTTCTACAGACCAGAAAGCGCACCGAAGGACTCACCTAAACGATGTACGGATGGATGCCCACATGCAGAAACATGTCCTTGGTATGCACCGAGATTTTATATGACCGGAGAAGAAATGTTGAGAATTGGAACAGAAACCCATTCTCGATTGATTAGATTAGGTACAAAAATACTTATGAATAATAGATGGTTGGGCAAGATTATTCGTCTGTTTGTTCCTGCCGCAAAAACATTAGTAAACTGGGATAGGTGGCCAGTAACACAAATGACATCTGATACTTCTCCTACGGGCAAAATGAAAGCATTAAAAGAGGGACCCTTCGGTTTGTGTATTTTTAAATGTGGAAATGATGTTGTAGATCATCAAGTAAGCACATTTGAATTTGACAATGGAGTGACGGGCGTTTTGATCATGCATGGAATGGCGGAACATGAAGGAAGAGAATTAAGGATATTCGGTACGAAGGGCACATTACGAG
>WJKO01000644.1 GCA_014729055.1 Promethearchaeota archaeon
TAATTTAAGTTGCTCATTGACTTTTCGGTTTGCTTTTCTGTGTAATGCGTCTAAATGGGAAAATTGCTGCTCTATCATTTCATTTGCACTACTTTCACTCACTTTCTTTTCCTTTAAACTCTGTGTCATTTGCTTTTCAAGGGAATATAGTGCATCATTAAGATAATCGATTTTGTTATTTACTAAGATAATAAAATCTTCTTTCATTTGCCTTTTTTGATCTAATTCTATTTGTTTTTTCAAGGCAATCCTGATTTGATTTATTCGGTCTTCTAGTATAGATTTGTAATTATTAACTTCATTTTCCAAGTGAATAAAAAGTAAATATAATTTTTTACGCTTCTTGAGGAGTTTATTAATTCCTTTTTCAATTGAATCCGCATCATTATCTAAATCCTTCAATAGGCTTTCGAATCCGTCTTCTACAACACCATATGCTGCGTCATAGTCTCTATCTGCTACAAAATTGTTTATTCTTGTCTTCAATTCATTGATTTGGTCTAAGTATTTTTTATGAAAATTATCGATATTCTCTAGTTCATCATGCCATTTTTGAAATCCTTCTAAATAAAACGTATACATTTCATCAAAGCTTTCTTTATAAGAGACCCATGTGTTAATTACTTTCTTTCGCTTCTTCTTAACCTTTCTGTCGTCCACAGTAATCTGTTGTGAATAGTCAACGATTTTTCGATCATTTTCGGAAATTTTATCAATTATGTTTTCAAGCTCGCTTTGTATATTTTTAACAGTGTTTCTTGAGAATTCATGTTCAAGCTTACTCCTAAGTGAATCTTTAAACATATCGAAAGATAAACCTATATCTGCTGTGTTGTTTGTAATTAAAGACTCTAAATCTTCTAAAAGGTCTTTTTGATTTTGTAATTTCTCACTTTCTTTAATTTTCTGAAGCATAATTGAATTAACGTTCTCGAAATCTGCCTTTAAATTCTTATAGACTTTATTCCAATCCTTTATTTCTTCCTTCAATGCATCTGTCGCATTAATATACTCAAAGTTCTCCACAGCTTGCTTAATTGTTTTATTGAAAAATTCTGCATCCATATATGCCTTTTTTATATTAGTTTTTAGTCTTTTCTCTGCATATTCTATCTCCTCTGCAAAGATAAGACTTTCAACCTCACGCATGATATTTTGTGAACTATCCTTCATTTCCCGAACCATATTATAAATATCCTCTTTTACATCAATCAATTTCTTCTTTTCAGCATTTATATCATCAATATTTATCATGCGATTACTTGTAATAATTTTTGGAATATACTGATCTTTATCAAAGTAATAGTATTTTCGAAGGAATTTTCGTTTCTCTATGAGTTTCCCTGTGAAAAAATGCTCTTCTTTCATTCGATCAACTAGTTTTCTCAAAAAATCAATGGATATTCGTAATTTCTTAACTTTACCTTTATTGTAACTCTTTAATATTTCTGTTAAATCAATTCTGACGTATTGTTTTATTTTTTTATATATTTTTACAGCAAAATGTTTCTCTAAAGGTGTTAAACGGCTTATGAATTGGGTAAATCGTGTATTATTGTCCAATAGATCTAAAGATAACTTATATTTTAAATTAATAAACGCGATAATTTCATAATCTGCGTTTCTTACACCGCCTTTTATAGATAATATATTGCTATTCATAACTGGTGAATCTGTTAACTCATTAAATATAATATCTTCTAAATCCTCGATGAGATTTTTCCATACGATTGATAAAATAACAATAATCTTAGCATATTCCATTAGCTTAAGAGCATTAGTATAGTCCTTGTTACTATTGATTCTTTTTAAATGGTTAATAAGAAATGCATAGACATTACCCCGGGGATATTCTGCTAAGAATTTGTAGTTTTCAAATGCATAGACAGTCCAAAAAGTCTCATTCACTGATCCTTTAACCTTTGATGTAAAACTAAAACCCCCATCTTTTTTCTGGAATCCCAAAAGGAAACCGAAATCTTCTTCAGACACTTCTTTAAATATTCCAAAATACTTTAAATCAATTATACGAAATATGTTCTTGAACGAGCTCTTATCTTTTAATGCTTCTAGCATAGGTAATATGTCATTGGCATATTCTTGTGGATTGAGATTCAGAGCCAAAATACTTTCTAATATTGAATAAAGCGCTTTATATTGGCTTGTTTTTTTACAAATACTACATTTATCCAAACAATGCAAAAATCTCTTCTTAGTTCTGCAATTTAGAATAAAATTAAGGATCTTCTTCTTGATGCTAACGTCTTGTCTGCTTCTTAAATAAAAACCAAGTTTTCCTATTAATCTAAGGATGACTAATGCGAATCCCGTGGACCATGTATCTGGAATATTCTTCTTTTGATTCGGTGTAAATTTAAATCCAATATATTCGCTGGTCTCTACTGCACATTTAGTTACGAAGTCATATAGTCTATCAACCATATTCAGTTTCGTTATATTTATTTTAAAATATCGCCCCATTATTAGGAACCAATATATATTTTCCAAGTTTAGCGAAGGTATTCTAAATAAATGATTCGCTACCGTCTTATAATATTTAAGAAGTTCATCGAAATAAGGAATATAAAAATCTGGAATCATCTTTTTTAAACTAAAAGGATACCACTGCGGTTTTTTAAACTGAGATATATATGGATATGCATTTGACAGAGTTATCACATCTCTATTTTGAAAATTTAGTCCTAATTATACTTTAAAAAATTCATGGATTTATTTTTTAGCGAATAAAAAATACTTAGTGAAGAAAAAAATATTTATTTTTTCTTGTTGTTCAATCCTTTTGCATTTTTAGCATCTTCTGAATTTTCAGCTTGCTTCTTTGGTTCGTTTTGCTTGTCTTTATCCTTTCCTTGCTCTTTTCCCTCTAATTTACGAACATCTGATTGTCTTTCCTTTTTGGTTTTGTTCTTTTTCTCCTTTACGTCGAATTGTTCATCGCGAAATCTTGAACGTTTATTTTTCTGTATAGTAATAATCGAGCCCAACATTAATATGGCGGTGATTCCCATAGCAATATATATCAAAATATCTTTCACTGGGTTTGGGAGAATATTGATTTGAACGGTGTCTGTTAATTGGCCGCCTAAACCATCATCAATCACAATTTCGAATGTGTATCGTCCAACATCCAAATCTTCTAAGGAAATAATTACCGAATCCCCATTTTCCCATTCGATATTAGACAGTATTTTTATCTCATTCCTCTTCACTGTATAGGTTGCATCTCTTATATTTGAGTCAATGAGGGTCCAATTTATTAGTCCTCTTGTTGTATGAACTTGCAATTCTAAATCAAGTGGCTCATACAATATTTCTGGATTCTGGTTTGCTAGAACAACAACTTCATCGCTTAACACTAAGTCACCATAATTATATCCATCATTAGGTCTTACGCTTACATGCCAGATATCTCCTGCAGATACATTTTCTGACGGAATGACTGATGCTCCGTCAAATTCAATCATAGCTTGACTATTCTTATACCATCTTATCGTAGTTCCCGTTTCAGTATGTCCATTTATATCATAATAATCATAGCTTAACTGGATTGAATCAATCTCGTATGGATAAGGTGTAATTGTTATGTTTTCCACAATCGGCGGCGTATTTCCAACCCATCGGGTGACACTATTAGCTGGCGCACCCTCTTCCTCTCCATCGTTTGGAGTTATTGTGACGTTCCAAGCTTCCCCAAAACCAGTTTCTGAACTATATATTATTTGTTCTCCATCATATTCGGGATGGTAAAGACCATCAATATACCATTTAATCATTGAATTATCCGCATCATTATCTGCGTCCATCCACGCGTATGATAATATCAAATTATCTGTTGTTTCTGGATTCACAGGATTAAATCCCGTAATTAAAACGATGGGTTGTGTATTAATAATCTCCACGGCATTGCTAACTTGCAGAGTACCATGATCTGTACCATCATAAGGTATTACTTCTACATGCCACATCTCGGATTTATTTGTCCAAGATGCAGGTAAAGATGTCCAATTCTCAAACTGAGATTGTTCCAATCCTCCTTTGTACCATAATATTTGGGATTGATTTTCATCTAAATCCGCGTCATTAAAGATAAAACTTACATCAATATCAACAACAGTAGTAATTTCACTATCGCCTAAGGAAAGATCCGATACTTGAGGAATTGTATTCATAATTATAATGGTATTGCTTGACACAGGTGTACCGGTGGTTTCATCATCTTGAGGTGTTACCGTACAATTCCATTCTTGTGATTTATTTGTCCATACTGCTGGAATTGAGGTCCAACCATCAAACATAGCTATATACACTGAATTGTTATACCATTGTATTATCGAATTATCGGGATCTAAATCATAGTCTATAAAATTATAATTCAATACAATATCTTCAGTTGTAAGACTATCGCTGCCGATATTGACATCAGCAACTTCCGGAATGTAATTAATAATCGTTATCTGCGTATTATCCATTGTTCCAGTATCAATTCCGTCATCAGGTGTTATTTGAACTTCCCAAACATCTGATTTATTGATCCAAGTGTTCGGAATAGTTGTTTCTCCGTCAAACATAGCAATATGCACGGAATTATTATACCATTCTATTAATGAGGAATCAGCATCATTATCTAAATCATTAAACGTATAACTAAGGATTAGATCATTAGTTGTATTTGCATTTGATGGTGAGATAGTAATCCCTGTTACGGTTGGCACCGAATTTTGGACTGTTATGGGATTACTTTGCACGACACCGCTTGTAGTTTCAGTGTCATCTGCTTCTACCGTAGCATACCATGTCTGAGACCTATTTATCCAATGTGAAGTAACGGTAGTTTGATCGTCAAACTGAGGGATATGGACAGTATTATTATACCATCTGATTGAAAAACTGAGAGTATCATCGTCTATATCTAGATAATCATAATCTAATACAAGGTCATCGTTGGTATAAGGGGTCGCTGGTGTTAAAGTAACATTTTCTACCCGTGGCTTATGATTTTGGATTTGGATTTTATTGCTCCAAACAATATTACCGTAATCTTGCCCATCATGAGGTCGAACTGTAAAATTCCATTCTTCACTTTTATTGGTCCAGATGCAGTCAACCGTTAATTGGTCATTAAATGTCGACTGAAGAACATCATCTTTATACCAGCGAATTTCAGTTAAGTCCTCCTCATCTCCATCATCATCATAGTAATCATAACTTGCAGTTAAGGACTGGTTTGTATATGGGTTTAATGGGCTTAATTGAACATTCTGGGCTTCGGGATATGTATTAACACTCACTAATACTACATCTTCTGAAGTGCCCCATGCTGTTCCATCATCTAAAGATATTGTGTATGCATAATCATGATCTGGTGTTAATCCATCTATGTTTATATCTATCCGATTACCGTTCTCCCACTGACCCCTCTCAACATAAGTTCCATTTCTTTTTATTACATAGGTACCATTAATATAACCCCAATCGGTTATAGTCCAATTAATCCAATTATCTGTGGTGCCTGTTTCATAATGTTTATCGGATGGATTATCAGTCGCTGGGGCATCATCAGGATTAACTAAGGGTTTATCATCATATATTGTGCCCGTTTGGTTTATTTGATATGCAATATCCCACACAATACCGTCTGAAGACGAACTGCTGTAATAATCATTATAATCACCCCAGTAATTTCCAATAGTCTCATTATCCCAGTTATTAGTTGGATCTCCGTTATATGCTTGGGACCAATCATTATTGCTTATATAATTCAAAGATATATTAAAATGGCTTCCGTGGGCGTTGATTCCACTTATATTATTAAAACTACAATTATTGCCTGCTATATATCCATAACTGTTCGTGACGTTTATCCCGCTTAACCCATTATATGTGCAGTTGTTACCAGTAATCGTGATATTTTCTGCATCATAATATATACCATTCCACCTATTATGATCGATTTGATTTTTCATAATAGTATGATTTCCGTTGACTTCATTATTCATCCATGATATGCCATCTAAGGTGCTGTCTATTATTGTATTATTACTAATTGTAATATTAAATACATTATTTCCTCCTGCTTGAATACCAATTGTATTATTCTTGAGCAAACTCTGATAAATTGAACAGTTAGCAGTATTCTGGGTAATATTGATGCCGATCCCAGTGTTATTGATGATATCATTGTTATATATTTTTCCCTCTTGTGTTTCCTCTAAACGGATGTTAATTGTAGCGGTATTGTTGTAAATTTCATTATCAAAGCAAAGAACTTCATCAGAATTATCTAAATAAACGATATTATTTTCACATCCGTAGATTGTATTATTATTAATGGTATTATTCGTTGCATCTTCAGACTTAATTCCATATAGTGGACAATCGTAAACGGTGGAATCGTTTAGTGTATTATTGCCTTTTCCAAACATCCATATTCCGTATCCCCCTTTCGCTTTACAATTTTCGATGGTAACATTGCCGGAATTATAAATACGGATGGCATATGTGTTTGCAGTATTTACACAAGTGCAATTTTTAATAATAAGATGTTTATCTGTATTTGTAATGTATATAGGCACGGCGCTATCTGTAATTTCATAATCTTTTATAATATGGGGGCTACTTTCAGTCCCATAGGTATTATTACCGCTGCAAAATGTGTCTAAAGCAGCATCCCCATCAATAAAAATTGGACCATGACTCTCTGAAGTGATAGGCGTATTATTGCTTAAATTTTTGTCCGCCCCATTATTTGTTTCATTCAGACTTGGAAAAATAAGCATTAGTGCACATATAAATAACAATATCATTCTTTTAGTATTTTTAATCATAATAACCCACAATTGTTTGTTGAGAAATTAATGCGATACTATAAAATCATTAAGAATGAAATATAATTATTGTTTCGATTTGATCATTTTGATTGAAGATCCGATTTAGACTTCTTTGGAGAGGATGTAAAAAATGAATGAAATAAAAGTAAATTCTTGGAATGAGTTGCAGAATAAATTATTTGAAGGTTGGTGGAATCCAAAAATAAATCGCTATCGCGCTGCAAATGCATATCGAGGTTTATCTGATTCTAATTATAAGCTGGATACGACGTTAATGCGATTGGGCGGGAATTACGCAAAAATGGAACCACATCTACTTAGAAATTTCAATAAATATGGAACTCAGTTTATGGAAAAGTCCGATTCTATTTGGAACACTTTAACCATCGCTCAACATCATGGTCTGCCTACGAGAATACTCGATTGGACATATTCTCCAATGGTTGCATTGCATTTCGCTACCGCTAATGTGAAAAACTACGATAGAGAAGGTGTGATCTGGATTGTTGATTTTGGCAAGGTTCGTAAATATTTACCTGATTTATTTAAAAATAAATTGGAGAAAGAAGATGCCTATGTATTTAGCGTTGAAATGCTTAATGAAATCTTACCGGGCGAAATTGAGGCGTTAAAAGAGTTTAACTCAATGTATATGAATGAAAAATTCGTTGTATTTTTGGAACCGCCGTCATTAGATGAAAGAGTTATAAATCAATTCTCAATCTTCTCGTTCATGTCGGATCCGACTTTATGTATGGACAATTGGTTAGCGGAACTATCAGATAAAGACATTTGGCAGAAAATAATAATTCCTTCTGAACTCAAAGGAGAAATTCGTGATAAACTAGATCAGTCTAAGGTTATGTTTATGTGATCAAACTTGATCAACCTGAACCTTTACAGGTTATGATCATATAGGAAAAAAGAGTATTTAAATCTTACGGCAAATGAACCGATCGTTTCATTTCTTCGATTCAAATTTGACTTCAAACATACCATTATCTTTTTGACTTACTTCATTTTCACATTTTAACATAAGAATATTCTCCTTTTCTTCTCTTAACACAACAATGTTAAGATATTCTTTATTGGATTTCCCGTTATACTTAGTTCTTTTAGATTTTTCAGATGTTTAATAACCGAAATTTCAGAAATCTCATTATAAGACAAGTTTAACCTCTCAATAGCAACAAGATTTTTAAGATTAGATATATCTTTCAATTGGTTATAATGTAAACTTAACTTTTCCAATTTTTTTAGGGATAGGTCATTTGAGATTTTAGAAATTTTATTATCATTGAGTAACAATTCCTTTAGGTTAGGAAAATTAGGTAAATCTGTAAATTCTCTTATATGATTACTTTGAAACCATAGAGATTCAAGATTATCTAATCTACATGAACAATCTAAAGAACTAAATTTGTTATTACATAGTTCTAAGAACTTTAGATTATCTAATCCTTCCAAATTCTCAATTTTCTTAATCTCATTGGCTACAAGATTCAGAAATGATAGGTTTTTCATATTATTCGCACCTTCAA
>WJKO01000645.1 GCA_014729055.1 Promethearchaeota archaeon
ATATAGAACTAATTGCAGCACCAGAAGACATGATGTATTTCTCAAACACGCGTTATAGTACATTAGATATGATAATGAGAGAAAATGAGTTTGGATACAAGAAACTGCGCGTTAAGAAAGGCGGTAGAAATATTGGTAAATTACTGTTAGTATCCAAATTGCTGACTTTCGATTAAACCATTCTATTTCTTATATTTTTAATCCAGCGTTTTTGATCTTTAGAGACTTTATTATATCTTCTCCAGCTGATAAATAATTCGTCAAACTTGATCATTAAAAAATAACCATATATTTTTCATAATTCAAAAAAAATTTATAATTAAGATTGCCTCAAGGAGTCTTATGGAAAAAGATATTACGAAAGAAAAATCAATACATAGTGCTCTCGTTTTTCCATTACTCGTGTTTTTAGGGTTCGTGATTTATATTACTATATATCTCCTCAAACAGCCGAGTCAATGGTATGGTTTT
This sequence comes from Promethearchaeota archaeon, assembly GCA_014729055.1. Taxonomy (GTDB): domain Archaea; phylum Asgardarchaeota; class Lokiarchaeia; order Sigyniarchaeales; family Promethearchaeaceae; genus WJKO01. The sequence continues at coordinate 472 of WJKO01000645.1, forward strand.
AGCAAATATATTCCCGGGGAGGAGATTACAGATGTAATTATTCTTGACTTAGTGCCTTTTGTAGCAACAATTTTATGTATTTTTATAGCGATGCTTGTTACGCCTGTATTCATTTTATTCGCTAAAGTATTGAAAGGCGGGAAATATCAAGTTGCCGTTCAAAATTATTATAAGAAATTTACTGGAGGCGAAATCTTGAACCGGGCTTTTTTTGCGTCTCTTTTTGCGATTTCTCTTAGTCTATTTTTAAACAATACATTATATGATTTGAGTATCGAATTTATCGAGGGTGCAGAGAGTGCATATTCCGCTGCAGCGTTATCTGTTGTATTTGCGCCTATTGCGGTAATATTCATGTTCCCAGCATGGTTTTTAGAAGATTGTGGGATTGTTTTCTTTAGAAAAACGAATTATGATGAATGTCAGATAACATCCATGAAAAAAGATATTAAAGAAAGTGTTGGGGCGCAATTTGATCTTGAAGTAGAGAAAATGACTCAACCCTACGATATAACCAGTGTTGGTACGTTTTATGGATATTTACTGAGAGGATTTGCGAGTATTACAACGCCAATTTTCTACATTTATAACTTCATAGCAGATATAGGACTGAATAGATTTGAACCAATTTCAATTGTACTAATGCTGATGCCTTTTTTTTTAACCGGAATGTTTATGCTACCAATTTGGTTGTATCTGAAGACTTATGATTGGTTAAAGCGGCACTTGTTATCTAATAAAAAACTTAAATTGCTTGAAGTTAAAATGTCATTGCACGAGAGATAAAACGGAGAGTGCAGATATCTATAATGAATAAAAAAGAAAGCATGAGTTCAAGAGATCGCGTCCGCTGTACATTAGAACATGAAGAACCGGATAGAATTCCAGTAGATTTTGGAACAAGCGGTACTACATCACTCTCAGCTATTGCCTATTATAATTTGAAGAAGTTTTTGGGAAAAAGCTGCAATTTAGTTAAGATTTATGACGTAATCCAACAGCTTGCAGTTATGGAACCGGAAATGTTTGATTATTTTTGCGTAGACGTAGTGGATGTCGATTCTTTATTTCTAAAATATGATACAGACTGGTACAACGCTAAACTCAATAATGGAATAAGGATTCAGTATCCGTCTTGGTTTAAACCAGTTAAAGAAGAGGACGATTCATTTTCCATATACCACGAAGATGGAACAAAAATTGCCAGGATGCCTAAAACGGGTCATTTCTTTGACCAAATTACATATCCATTTAGTGAAGGATATCCTGCCGATTACGATAACATTGGAGATGCTATAAGTAAAATACAATGGGGAATCATTCGTGATAATCACAAAAAGAGTGACGATTACTGGAAGAAATTAAGAGAATATGCAGAAAAACTCCATAATAAAACAGATAAAGCCTTAACCATTGGTGGACCTGGTAAATTATTCGAGTGGGGCTGTTATTTTAGAAGACTTGACCGATTCTGTTCGGATTTGATAAGACAACCTAATGAAGTGGAAAAGTTATTAGATACTCTTGTTGATATGCAGATGAAAATATTGAAAAAAGTATGCAAAACGGTCGGTGATCTTGTAGATATTATTCGATTTGCTGACGATCTTGGGGAAAATAATGGTCCTTTTATGAATCCTAAAATATATAAAAGGATGTTCAAGCCCCGACATGAAAAATTGTGGAAATATGCCAGAAAACATAGCTCTGCTAAGATATTTCTTCATTCATGCGGTTCTATAAAGCCATTGATACCTGATTTAATCGATGCAGGTATAGATATTCTTAATCCAGTGCAAATAAGCGCAAGAGATATGGATCCACAAGAATTAAAAAATAGGTTCGGTGAAGACATTGTTTTTTGGGGCGGGGGGGCAGACACAACGAAAATATTGAATTATGGAACGCCATCTGTTGTAGAAAAACACGTAACTAAGATGATCCAAATATTTTCCCCAAGGGGGGGTTTCGTTTTTAACACAGTTCACAATGTTTTGCCTGATGTGCCACCAGAGAATCTTATAGCAATGCGAAATGTGGTAAAAAACAGCAAGGTTATGTTTTATTGATCAAACTTGATCAAACCTGAACCTTTACAGGTCATGATTATATAGGAAAAAAGAGTATATAAATGTTTCGCTAATATTCTCAATTATTTGAAGTCGTCCGTGCCTTATATCCACTGAAGGAAGTATATTGCAGCCAAATTTCGGAGAGAATTATTATTCACTCGGGAAGTTTGTTACCGAAATCACTGTCATCTATTCTTCATTACCACTTATTTTATGTTATATTTAGTCTCATTTGAGTGCACTTTGATTTGGGGCTCATACATCAAGAATGCAACACCGGGATTTTGTGTATATTCTCCCCTTTGAACAGGATAGAGGTTATAGTCAAATTTTAGATTACCCATGCGATTTAATACAAACGAAATTTCGTGTGGCTTTTCGATAATGGTTGTTATTTGATGGTGGTTTAGTTTAAGCTCATTTAATTCTGTGCTCAGTACGGAAAGCCCAGCGGGTATTGGTTCTATTATGACCAAATTATCCTTCTCTTGGTCAAATGATGTGTTAATCGATAGTGTAATGTTTATTGCTTCACCAACATTGACTTGGGTAGCTGAGGATACTCGATTTAAAACAATAGATTCACGCATATTGAGATTCTCATAATTATCAAGTAATTTACTATCTATGGCTAGACTCTCTTTATTCCATCTTTGGTTTTCGAGGAAAAATAGTGGTTTTACACCCTCATCTGATTCATTTTTTAGTTCATACGAAAGTTCATATATCATTTCCAAATCTTCTTTTAAATTGATTAAATAACCGTCTTCATCTTTAAAACACTCGTCGTATGGGTATCGGAAAAGATTAAGTTTGTATAAATCAAATCCCCTCGAAAATGCATTTTTCATATTGATATCCCACTCCATAGATTTCATTAATTTCTCATTAGTTTCTTCATCTAAATGTGTAAACTGAGTTTTTTGTTCTAAGCGTAGTTTAAATGGTTTTTGGGGACCATATTCCAATACGCTGAAAAACATAAAGAATGAAGAATTATCTAGAGTCGAAAATGTCGTATTTAATTTTTCTTTCTTAGTTCGTAAGTAATTTGCGATCTGGTTTATTAGAGTTGATCTTATTCCCACAGACAATAATAATGCTCCAATCCGACCTGTTAGATAGATGTTTGAGAACGGGCAGACTTCTGATTCCCAATGTTTTCCTTCTTCATGCGAATTTGGTTCTCGAACTGTGTTAATTAATAGGTCTACAACCTTATTAAAACGTTTTTTATTACGAGAATCGTTACGGTCATAAAATTCAGCAATGAGATATAAGAGATAGGAATCTATCTTAGAATCCAAGTTCATTTTATCTATTCTAACAAGTATTTTGTGAATCAATTTTTTCATTTTTTCTGTGTTTTTTGAATGAGAAGAATATCCTTGCATTTTCGAAAGTAATAAGCTATTAGCAACCATTAATTCAAGATATTCTGCTGGGATTTTTTGGGTTCGACTTAGTTTTTGTTCTTCTTCCCAATTTTCACCGTATATATAGTCAAAATCAAAATTGCCATCATCAAGGAAATCAAATATTGTCTCTGAGGTTGAATTGAGAAGTGATTGCAATAGCGGAATATCCTCAAAAGGTACAGATCGGAGTGCATCATGTATGTAACAAGTCAAGAATGGATCGGTGAGATTCAAACGACTCCACCAACCCCACATCTTAAGTTGATTTCGTCCTGCAATTATTTTTTGAATACACGAGGTGATTCTTCTTTCGAATTGGTTTTCTAAATCATGTGTGAGTTGTCCTGCTTTTTCTAAGATCTTCAAAGCTTTCACTGCTGCATACAACATACTTGCCGTTTGTTCATTGCAGAAAAACCTATAATTCAAAAGATTTTGTGCCGCCTCGATCATAAAACTAGCTGGATAGCTGAGTACCGTTAAGAATGATTTAAGGGCATAATCCTCTGAGCAAATTTTAATTTTCAAGTGTGTCGGCTCCTTGTAATTCCCAATTAACCCAGACATTTCGTTTCGTATTGCAACACCTTTCGGTAGCACCTCTGATTGCTCTATGATGGTATCGGCGTACTCCTCAGCATCTGCCTTAAAACGTATTATTGCAGTTCCAGGAAACATAGCTTTTACTTTATATTTCATAGAAATACTATTCTTAGATGTAACTAAGGACGCCCCTTTATTCTCATCTATACTGCAATCCTGCAATATTTCCAAATGCTTTGATACTGAATATTCTGTGGAACATGATATATTCTTATCAGTCAAGTTAGAGATAATTATGTTGAGATTGAAGATATCACCTTGTACAATTCTGGGAGGTAACTGAGCTGTAACGAAAAACTCTTGTTTTACGACTATTTCTCCTTTATAATCTCCGATACGCACTTTATCATCCGTTGCTAGCAAATATAATTCTTGTGTTGTGATTGAATCGGGCAATTTCAATGGTATTTTGAATCGGTTAGATTCTTGCGGAAATATTGGTCTCCACCAACCCGTTTCATCAAAGAATTTCCGTATTGTTTCTTTTTTCTTCTTCGTAAGCTGTGGCTTTTTTGGTTTCCCATCACCCAATGATTCGATCTGAGAGTCACCAGAACTGTAAGTTTCACGTTGATAGTGGTCAACATCAGTCATAATGCTCGAATATTTGGGATAACCAACAATCGTGTCATTAAATTTTATTTTTCCTCGATCCCAGTAGTTAGTTGAATATTTGATAAATCGTGAACCGTTTTCCATAATGATTAGCTGATTACTCAGAATCGTTTTTATGTATGAATTGAGATTGAGAATCATATAAGGTTCCCTTTCAAATAAATTAACGATTTTATCTAATTTATCTATATGATCTCCATCATGTTGTCTAAGAAAATCAAATAGATCCTTCACATTTTTATTAAAAGTCTCCAGTAAATATTTGATAATATCTTGTTCGCGAGAAAATCTCACCCATTCTCCCACTAATTCCTTCATTCTCTCGGGCTTACGTATATATAAATAATAATAAATC
>WJKO01000060.1 GCA_014729055.1 Promethearchaeota archaeon
CTTTTTACTCGCAACTAATAATTCGGTGGTTAACACACCAAAAATTTTAGTTTTCAATCCTGCCAGTTCACAACCTAAGGTCAACCCTGCAGTAGTACCAGTGCTGCCATCAGCAACAAAAAGATAATCTGGCTCGGCTACCTCCCCGCTTTTCACTTGTTCTTTTAATTCAAAAGCTGCATCGACAAACCCAAGCGTTCCTAAAGGAGTTGATGCACCTGCCCAAACTAAATATGTGTCTCTTTTTGTAATATAATACCATAACATTGATAATATAAGAGAAAACATGCTTTTTCGGTAGATCAATTCAGACCCATAATAGTGATCCAACAATAAGTTTTCTCTCACATGAGGTGTTAAAGGTTGCCAATCGACAAACCCTACAGGCTGAAGACCAAATTCATGGCAATAAACTGCATTAGCAAGCACTTGATTCGAACCGAGACCACCAAACGTCATAACTCGTTTTCTCTTTTTATTAAGAATGTCCGCCATCTGATATTCATATTTTCTAGCCTTGTTCCCGCCATATTCATCGTGGGATAGGTCCTCTCTTTTAATGAAAATACCTTTGAAGTCTAGTTCTGTCTCTAAACCCTCTAATCTTTCAACAGGTACAGGAAGATTAGCCATTTTAATTTTCGGGATGTCCTTCAAACCGCTATATTTTTGCATTAATAGAGGGTACTCTTTCGTTTCTTCTGTCAAATACATTCATTCCTGCAGTTTAAGTCTGGCATTAACTATATTAATAAGATCTTTATGTACATCTTGCTTTGGTCGATTTGCATCAACAATGTCGAAATTAAGTTTCTTAGCACGTTTAAGATAGATCATTCTAACCTTCTCTAAAAACTCAATGTTCTCAAATTTATCAATATTTTGTGATTTATCATATTTTCTATTAAGTGAGACCTTGGGGTCAATATCTAATACAACAGTTAGATCCGGAAATGGAATAAATTTGTTTATTGTCTCAACCCAATCGATAGTTATATTAAAAGTCAAGTTCTCATGTGAAATATCTGTATTTTCGTTAATTTCATCAGTGGAATTTGTTGCTTCTTGCCCTTGGGCGGTTTGATACGCTATTGATGATTCTAAATATCTATCGCTTATAACTATATTATTTTCTTCGAGTTTGGGAAGAATTTCGTTAAAGTAGTGCTCTACACGATCTGCTGCAAATAATAATGCATCTGTAGGACTTGGGATCTCTTTTTTTTTCAAATATGTTCTTAAAAGCTTCCCGACACCGAGATCCGAGGGCTCTAACGTCAAGTGTACACTTTCATTCTGGGATTTAAGGTAATTTCCTAATAATTCCGTATGAGTTGTCGTTCCACAACCATCGATACCCTCCATCACAATAAAAAAGCCATTTTTCATAATTATCATCTGCATTTAGGATTTTATATTTTTAACCAATTTGATTTCTAGAGAAATCTGAACGAGTAGATATTTAAATTAAAAAATTATTTAAGATTTAGCAGTCATAATTGCGGAGAATTTTTATATAATCAACATCACGAAAATGTTTAGATAAGAAAGTTCTAGACCAATAGAATCCTTAAAATATATATGTTAATGATTCGCCATTATAATTATATAACAAAGAGATCCTTTGTAATCGCAATATTCCACAATAAGTGATCTTTATCGATCTGTTAACGCTTGCGAACAAAGGGCTCTTATACTTAATTAAGATTAATCAAATAAGTGAAAAAATCATGCCATCAAAATTCAATCTCAATACTCCTAGTTTTAAAAAGCAAATGATTTCTCTAATTGTTGTTAGTGGTCTATTAGTTGGCGGCTGGTATTCTATAAGTTATATTTCTGCTTTAATATTCCAAAGTAATAAATATGATAAGCAGAATACCTTAGATGATCCTAATTATGGGGATTATGACAATATACCTGTTGTTCCCCAACAGCCGGGTCTCACAATAGGTGATATTAACATTACAGATATTGATTTTGATATGAGTAACTTTGATCCAGAAACACTGGAATCTTTATTGGGGTTATTAGAAGGTAACACTGAATTGATGAATGAGCTTTTAGAAAACCTTGACCCTGAGGAGTTAAATTATCCAGTTTTTAGGGTGTTTCCTAAAGGATCGTCCAGTGTTGATGAATTAGATGTATGGAGAATGACGGGTTGCGATCAATATTCTGGTGTTGGGTCACAGTGGACTCATTCAAGCAGTTCCTCATCAGGTCTAACATTAGAACCAAACGTAGATCTCTATGACGAATCTTTTACTATTTACTATCCCTTTGGAAGTTCAACTGAAGCTTCTATGCAAGTTCCAACATGTTTTTATAAACCACATATTGAAGACGGCACTGTAAATGCACCGAATTTACAATCTTATATTATGCAAGAAGATATGGATGAAGGAATAATATCGACACTCACAATTGATCCTGCAACTGGAGGAAACTTAACGTATGATTTAGGTAAAGAAGCATATGATCCATTTACGGAATTTAATGATGATTCTGGCACACCGGCTCAAGCTCAATCAGAAGTGTCCTCAAGTTATTTGCAAATGCCTGAAGGAGGATTGAGCGGGTATAGAAGCGCAAATCCAAATTTTGATGCGCATTTTGGATATATACAAGGAAACATCAGTGGAGCGACGACTGTTTATGAAATTGCAGATGGAATCCGAGAATATTTGGCTGATAATTTCGATTTAGATCTCGATACAGAAACAGGTTTCACACGACCAAGTAGCAGCGAGGATCAAGTAGAATGGTTTTTAGAACGAGGTTCTGGTCTACCTATGGATTTTGCATCAGCATATGTCATGTTTTTACGTGGTTTTGGTGTCCCATGCAGATATGCTCATGGATATAATTCTATCGCCGGAAAAGATATGGGTAGTTATTATATTGTCACTTTAGGTTGTATGTATGCTTGGGCAGAAGTATATTATCCAGATTATGATGATTTTGGTCCGATGCTAATATTACATAACGGATTATTGGGTGGAATGATTGTAGATACCGAAAATTTTGAGCAAGAGGGTACAATAAACGTGAGAGTGAATGGTACCTACTCGGAATATGCAATAGGTGGCAGATATAATGAATATGATTTAACATATGAATTAAATATGACTACTGGAGAATCCAATGCAAGTAGAACTTTGGAATTATATGATCATGCTGAAGAAGTATCTTTAGGAACAGTCGTAACGGATTCAAATGGTTATGCGCATTACACTTTAAAATTTGATGACGATTTTACTGCGGGGGTTCATCCAATCTCAGTGAAACAATCACTATTTCTACAAAATATGACCGCTTCAATATTAATTAGCCAGATGGATGTGGAATTAATATCGGTTAATCCAACAGTTGTTGATTTAAATCCCACCTTAACATTAAATAGCACCAACGTAAGAGCGCGATTTACTGATCCTCACAATGGAAATCCTATCAAAAAGGCGGTATTACATCCTGTTGTTGTTGATGGTGGTGCTGCTATTTCGGGAAGTACATCGCCTAGTGGTGTGAAAGTAGATGCTACGGGAACAATTGATACGACCATAGAAATATCAGATGTTGTCAATCCAGGTTCATATGACTTTAGAGTGGATTATAATGGTTCATATATATTCGAAAATCCATTAACAGGGGATCCTGAACCATTTGAACTTCCACCTCCTTACAATCTATATGGATTTTCAAGCGATACTGTACCTTTTGACGTATCAAATTCAGATGATGTTGTGTTTAACCTATTCGTTAACGATGCTCCAAGAGGTGATACAATCTATACCACTCGAGCTCAAGATCTTAAAATAGATGTTTATTTAGCAAGAGAAGGTACTCCTGTGAGCGGGGAAGATGTTGAAATATATCTCGCAGAACAACCCAGTACTCCTATAGCTACCTTGACCACGGATGGTACTGGTAGTGATCAATTGTACTTTGATATACCAGTTAGTAATCCTTGGTTTGCAGGACCACATTCCCTTTATGGTAAATGGGTGTTGGAAGACCGAACTAATAGTAGTTGGTGGGTGGTTGTTAATGAAACCGTGTCAATATCAAGTTTCTGCTCTGAATCAGCAATAAACAGACAGGGCAATCCTCCGACAACTTTCGATGTGTATGGTCAATTGCAAGATAGTGTTCTCGGAACGGAAGTACCATACGGACAAGTTGCCATTTCAATGTGGCAAGTTATTACAGATAAGTCAAGTTTATTGGAACCATATCCGGCAATTACAGAATCCGATAGTAATGGAGATTATACTATCAATTTAAATGTTGATGATGAGTCTCCACTCGGTTCATATTCGATATATGCGACATTTACTGGCACTTTTCAAGTTGATGGAGAGACCTCTTTCGATCTCCCAAATCTTTTGGCTAATTCTGGACCACATGCTCTTGATATCGAAGATCCAGATGACGTAAACTTAATATTTCTGATAGATGGGACGCCAACGCAACCGGATTATTTATCAGGTGCACCAAGTAAAACACGTTCGAGTACAGTGCAATTACAAGTTTGGTTATATGTTAGTGGTTCACCCGCAGTAAACGAACTGGTTGTTTTTAGAGATGAAACTACGGGCGTTCAACTGTTTCAAGATTATACAGATGGTTCAGGTTATGTATCATATTCTCCTTCGTTGGCTAATAGCAATTTTGCTGCTGGTCTCAA